>CAXTFF010000046.1:0-11424 GCA_964243325.1 uncultured Sphingomonas sp. | reverse complement strand
GGTGGCGGCTCGCCGGGCAGGCGGCCTGTGAGGAAGCGGCTGTAGTTCTCGATGCCGTTGCAACTGCCGGTGGCGGCGATCATCTCCAGGTCGAAGTTGGTGCGTTGTTCGAGGCGCTGGTGCTCGATCAGCTTGCCCTCCGCCTCCAGCTCCTTGAGCCGTTCGGTCAGCTCGTGGCGGATCGCCTCGGTCGCCTGCTTCATGGTCGGGCCAGGCGTGACGTAGTGGGAATTGGCGTAGACGCGCACCGAGTTCAGCGTGGCGATCTTCTTGCCCGTCAGCGGGTCGAACTCGACGATCTCCTCGATATCGTCCCCGAAAAACGACACGCGCCACGCCGCGTCCTCATAGTGCGACGGATACAGCTCCAGCGTGTCGCCCTTCACGCGGAAAGTGCCGCGCGTGAAGGCGGCGTCGTTGCGCTTGTACTGGAGCGCGACGAGCTTGCGCACGATCTCGCGCTGGTCGACGCTCTGCCCCTTCTTCAGGTCGAAGATCATCGCGGAATAGGTCTCGACCGAACCGATGCCGTATATGCACGACACCGACGCGACGATGATCACGTCGTCGCGTTCCAGGAGCGACCGGGTGGCGGAATGGCGCATCCGGTCGATGCCCTCGTTGATCGACGACTCCTTCTCGATGAAGGTGTCCGACCGCGGCACGTACGCCTCGGGCTGGTAGTAGTCGTAATAGCTGACGAAATACTCGACCGCGTTCTCGGGGAAGAACGACTTGAACTCGCCGTACAGCTGCGCCGCCAGGATCTTGTTGGGGGCGAGCACCAGGGCGGGGCGCTGCAGCGCCTCGATCGTCTTAGCGACGGTGAAGGTCTTGCCCGAACCCGTGACGCCGAGCAGCACCTGGTCCTTCTCCCCTGCGCGCATGCCCCCGACCAGCTCGGCGATCGCGGTCGGCTGGTCGCCCGACGGCGTGTAGTCTGTGACGAGCTTGAACGGCCGTCCACCCTCCGCCTTCTGCGGACGCGCGGGGCGGTGGGGAACGAACGCCTCGTTCGTTTCCGGCTCGGCGAGGCTGGTGCGGATCGGGATGGCCATGCCAGGGAACATGGCGATCGAGTCGCTGTTCCGCCAGCGGTCAGAGGCCCGCGTACACCTCCGCCTCGCGCTCCGCGTAGCGCTCCAGGCCGAAATCGCGCTCGATGAACGCGCGCGCGCGCCGGCCCACGTCGCCGTCGGCCTCGTCCATGACGCGGCGGAGGACGCGGGCGATGTCCTCGGCCTCGAAACCGTCGATCAGATAGCCCGTGTCGCCATCGGCGATCAGGTCGGTGATCCCCGAGACGTTCGATGCGACGCACACGAGCCCGCACGCCATCGCCTCGATCAGCGCCTTGGGCAATCCCTCATAGAAGCTCGGCAGCATGAACACGCTGTGTTCGCGCAGCCGCTCGGCGAGGAGCTCGTTGGGCACGCGGCCCGCGAACTCGACCCGGATCGGCGCGGCGGCCGCCTGCGCGCGTAACGGCGCTTCCAGCTCGCCGGACCCGATCAGCGTCAGGTCGCGGCCGACCAGCGCGCAGGCCTCGATCAGCTTGTCGAGATTCTTGGCCGCGCTCAGGCGGCCCACCCAGACGAGCGGGGCGGCGAAATCGTAGTCGGTCTTGGCCGCGAACGTCGCCACGTCGACATAGGTGGGGGTCACGAGCACCTTGGCCCCGTGGCCGCGCCCGGCGACGTGCCGCTCCATGTCGCGCGACGAGACCAGCACGCGCGAGGACGCGCGGTAGGCGATCCCCTCCAGCACGCGCGTCGCGCGGGCGCGCAGGCGGCGGCCCGAATCGTGATAGCTGCTCGACAGCAGGTACCCGAAGCGCAGCACCAGCGGCCGCCCGCTGCGCCTGGCCGCCACCAGCGCGGCGGGGACGCTGTTGAGCTGGTTGGTCTTGATCGCGTGCGCCGCGGCGATCTCGCGCGCGTGGCGCAAGGGTCCGACCAGGCTCCACCACAGCGCGCGCCGGCCGGTCGCGCGGCGTTTCGGGGCCAGGATATGGATGCGCGCCCAGAGCGGATCGCGCTTGGCCTCCTCGGCGACGAGCGCGCGGTCGGCGGGATCGTAGGAGAAGATCACGACTTGGGCGAACGCGTCGTTCCGCAGCAGCCGCAGATAAACCAGGATCTCGCGGCTGAGCAGCCCCGTTTCGCGCCACCAGCCCAATGATTTCCCTTGGGACAAAAATAGTACGAGGCTGTTATGGGCTGCGGTCATCGAAGGGGATTTCCTGTTCATCGGCCGCCCGCGGGCGAGCCCGTGGGCCAAGGGACGGAACCGGACGGGTCCGGCTAGGAAGCCGTTTCGGGCGTTGTGTCCGCATCCGGTCGCAATACCGGGGGCGTGCTGTCAAGGAACACGATCTGAATGTGCGGGCTGGCGGGATTCTTGAGCAAGTCGCCCGACGCGCCCTGGGTCGCGGACGAGGGGCTGCTCGCGCGCATGGGCGCGCGCCTGCTCCACCGCGGGCCCGACCAGGACGGGCGGTGGAGCGATCCGCATGCCGGGATCGCGCTGGTCCACCGTCGCCTGTCGATCGTCGACCTGTCGGCGGCGGGCGACCAGCCGATGGCGTCGGCGGGCGGTCGGGTCGTGATCGCGTTCAACGGCGAGATCTACAACCACCTCGACCTGCGCCGCGCCCTGGAGACGGAGGGCCGCGCCCCCCCATGGCGCGGCGGGTCGGACACGGAAACGCTGGTGGCGGCGATCGACGCCTGGGGGACGCCGGGGGCGCTGGCGCGCTGCGTCGGCATGTTCGCCTTCGCGCTCTGGGATCGGCGCGACCGGGCGCTGACGCTGGCGCGCGACCGGCTGGGCGAAAAGCCGCTCTATTACGGCTGGTACGGCCAGGGCGACCGCGCGACCTTGCTGTTCGCCTCCGAGCTCAAGGCGATGACCGCGCATCCCGCCTTCGCCGACGAGGTCGACCGGGGGGCGCTGGCGCTGCTGCTGCGCCACAACGCGGTGCCCTCGCCGCACTCGATCTACCGGCGCGCGCGCAAGCTCAAGCCCGGCTGCTATCTGACGCTGTCCGCGGCCGACCGCGACGCGGAGCCGCGGGCCTACTGGTCGGCGACCGACGCGGTCCACGCCGGCCGGGCCGACCCGATCGACGCGTCGCCGGCGGAGGCGACCGACGCGCTGGAGCGGGTGCTGGGCGACGCGGTCGCGGGCCAGATGATGGCGGACGTGCCGCTCGGCGCGTTCCTGTCGGGGGGGGTCGACAGCTCCACGATCGTCGCGCTGATGCAGCAGCGCTCGTCCCGGCCGGTCAAGACCTTCACGCTGGGCTTCGAGCGGGGGTTCGACGAGGCCACGCACGCGCAGGTGGTCGCGCGCCACCTGCGCACCGAGCACACCGAACTCTACGTCACCGCCGAGGAGGCGTTGCGCGTCGTGCCGAGCCTGGCCGACATGTACGACGAGCCGCTGGCGGACTCCTCGCAGATCCCGACCTCGATCGTGGCGCGGCTGGCGCGCGGACACGTCAAGGTCGCGCTGTCGGGCGACGGCGGCGACGAGCTGTTCGCGGGCTACGACCGCTACCGCAGCGCCGACCGGACCTGGCGCGCGATGGCCGCGGCGCCGGGCTTCGTGCGCGAGGCGGTCGGCGCGGGGCTGGGCGCGGTGCCCGATGCGGTGTGGGACGCGGTCGGCCGCGCCGCCGCATGGGTCGGGCCCGGGCGCGCGACGGGTTGGGCGACCGACGGCAAGCTGCGCCGCGCGGGCGACCTGCTCGCCAGCCGGTCGTTGGACGAGTTGTATTCCGGCTCGCGCTCGCGCTGGCCCGATCCGACCGGGTTGGTGATCGGCGCGACCGAGCTCCCCACCGTCTTCGCCGGCGATGCGCCCGACCTGCGCGGGCTGGAGGGCGTCGAGCGGCTGATGGCGATCGACCTGCTCACCTACCTGCCCGAGGAGATCCTGGTGAAGGTCGACCGCGCGGCGATGGCCGCGTCGCTGGAGACGCGCGCGCCGCTGCTCGACCACCGCGTCGTCGAGTTCGCCTGGCGCGTTCCGATGGCGTACAAACGACGCGACGGCCGGTCCAAATGGCTGCTGCGCCAGGTGCTTGAGCGGCATCTGCCCGCCGCGATGTTCGAACGGCCCAAGAGCGGCTTCAGCGTGCCCCTCGCCGCGTGGCTGCGTGGATCGCTCCGCCCCTGGGCCGAGGAGCTGCTGGACGAGCGGCGGCTTCGCGACGAGGGGTACCTCCACCCCGAACCGATCCGACACGCCTGGTCGATGCACCTGTCGGGGGCCGCGAACCTCGAACACGCGCTATGGACGGTGCTGATGTTCCAGGCCTGGCTGGACGCGCGGCGGCGCGATGCTAGTCTGGCGTGACGCTTCGCCACCAAGGACCTGCCGCATGATCCGCGCCGCCCTCCTCGCTTCCGCCTTCCTCGCCGTGCCCGCCGCCGCGCAGACCGACTACGCCGCGGCGGTGAAGGCCGATTACGACCGCGACCTGGGCGCGCTGTGGGACGATTTCCACCGCAATCCCGAACTGTCCTTCAAGGAGGTCAAGACCGCCGCGCGCATGGCCGCCGAGCTGCGCAGGGTGGCGGGCATGGTCGTGACCGAAAAGGTCGGCGGCACGGGCGTGGTCGGCGTGCTCAGGAACGGCGCGGGGCCGGTGGTGCTGGTGCGCGCGGACATGGACGGGCTGCCGGTCGAGGAGAAGTCGGGCCTGGCCAACGCGTCCAAGGTCCGCCAGGTCGGCGTCGACGGGATCGAGACGCCCGTCATGCACGCCTGCGGCCACGACACGCACATCACCGCGATGGTCGGCACCGCGCGGCGGCTCGCGGCGCTCGGGGACCGGTGGAAGGGCACGGTCGTGTTCATCGTCCAGCCCGCCGAGGAGCGCGTGGGCGGCGCCAAGGCGATGATCGCCGACGGGCTGTACACCCGCTTTCCCAAGCCGGACTACGCCGTCGCGTTCCATGTCGACGCGGACGGCGCCGCGGGCGTGGTGTCGGCGTCGGAGGGCATCCAGTATTCGTCGTCCGACTCGGTCGACATCACCGTGCCGGGCGTCGGCGCGCACGGGGCCAGTCCGCACCAGGGCAAGGACCCGGTATACATGGCCTCGCAGATCGTGATCGCGCTCCAGGGCCTGATCAGCCGCGAGCGCCAGCCGCTCGACCCCGGCGTGATCACGGTCGGGTCGTTCCATTCGGGGCTGAAGCACAACATCATCTCCGACGAGGCCAAGCTGCAGGTGACGGTGCGCGCCAACAACGAGGCGGAGCGCGCGCGGCTACTGGCGGGGATCAGGCGCGTCGCGGCCGGGGTGGGCGCCCTCAACGGGATGCCCGCGGGCAAGATGCCGCGCGTGGAGGTGCCCGAGGGCACGCCCGTCACCGCTAACGACCCCGCGCTCGCCCGCCGCCTGAACGCGGTGATGGTCGGCGCGCTGGGCGCGGCGCGGGTCAAGCCGTTCGTCCAGGAAGGGATGGGCGCGGAGGACTTCGCCTACCTCGTCGAGGCCAGGCACGGCATCAAGGGATATTATTTCGGCGTGGGCGGCACGCCGCAGGCCGCGCTCGACGCGGCCAAGGCGGGCGGTCCCGCGGTCGGATCGCACCATTCGCCCCAGTTCAAGATCTCGCCCGAGCCCGCGATCGTGACGGGAACGATCGCGACCACGGCGGCGGTGCTCGACCTGCTGGGGCCCGGCGCGGCCGTCGCGGCGAACTGACCAACCAGGAGAAGACGGCATGATCGGCTACGCGACGCTCGGCACCAACGACATCGACCGCGCGCTCACCTTCTATGACGGGCTGTTCGCGGCGGTGGGCGGCAAGCGGCTGATGCAGATGCCCGACGAGCGCAAGCTGACCTTCTACGGCGTCGGCCGCGGCCAGCCGATGCTGGCGATTGGCCGTCCTTACGACGGCGGCGCGGCGACCTTCGGCAACGGCACGATGATCTCGCTGTCGGTGGACGCCCGAGACCAGGTCGACGCGGTGTACGCCAAGGCCATCGAGCTGGGGGCGGCCGACGAAGGCGCGCCGGGCGTGCGCGGCCCCGAGCAGATGGGCTTCTACGGCGCGTATTTCCGCGACCCCGACGGCAACAAGTTCTGCGCCTACAAGATGGGGTGAGCCCCTAGCGCAGCGCGCGCACCGCGTCGGTATCGAGCCGGCGGAGCAGTTCGGCGCGCGGCATCGGCTTGACGGGCGGGCGCTGGGCGAGAGCCGGCACGGTGAAGGGCGTTCCGATCGCGACGGGTGCGAACCCGGCCTGTCCGGTTTCGCGCATCGCCTCGGCCAGTAGCCGGGGCGGGGTGTCGTAGCCCTCGAACGACAGGCGGAACGTGCCCCAATGGATCGGGATCGCGGTCGCGGCGCCCGTCCGGCGGAACACCTCGACCGCGTCGACCGGGCCGATATGGCTGCCCGACCCCATCTGCCCCGGCGAAAAGCGGAACGCGCCGATGGGGATGAGCGCGAGACGGATCGGGCCTAGCGCTGCCGCCTCGACCGGCCACCGCCCGTCGCCCATGCCGGTGTCGCCCGCGAAGAACAGGTTGCCGCCGGGCAGGCGCATCACGAAGCTCGACCAGAGCGCGCGGTTGCGGTCGGTGAACCAGCGGCTGCCCCAATGGTGGTTGCGGGTGACGACCACGGTGGCCGCGAAGGCGCACCGGGCCGTCGGAGGACAATCACGGCCAAGGATGCCGGCCTCCTCTCCCCAGTCCAGGCGTCTCGCTTTGATGCCGCGCGATGCCAGGATCGCATCATTACCCAGGCTTGTGATGATCGTCGGCCTGTCGCGGTCCCACAATCGTTTGAGCGTAGCCGAGTCCATGTGGTCGTAGTGATTGTGGCTGACCAGCACGAGGTCGATCGGCGGCAGGTCCTCGAACCGCACGCCCGGCTCCGCCACCCGCGTCGGCCCCAGCCCGAGCGGGCCCGCCTTGCGGCTCCATACCGGGTCGGTCAGGATGTTGAGCCCGTTCGTCTGCACCAGCACGGTCGCATGGCCGATCCAGGTGACGACCATGCGCTCCCCCTCGACGCGGCGCTCCGGCCTGGACGGCGCGACCGCGACCGACTTGGGCCAGTCCGGGCGTCCGTCGCGCCCGGTCAGGTTGTTCCAGAAGAACCGCCCCCGGCCGCCGCCGCCGGGCGGGCTGGCCGTGTCCTCGTCGCCGTCGGGGTTGAAGAAGCGCTCGCCGTCGAAATGGTCGGTGGCGGGCCCCCGGTAGTAGATGCGGTCCAAGAAGCGCGGCACGATCGTGACGAGCAACGCGCCCGCGACGACCAGCGCGAGCAGGGTCAGGCCGATGAACTTCAAGGTGGCGAGCAAGGGGCGGCTCCGCGGGTGAGTCGTGGGTAACGCAGGTTGTCGCTGATCGGTCCCCCGTCATGCCGGACTTGATCCGGCATCCCGCTTCTATACGCCGGTGGTCAGCGGGACCCCGGATCAAGTCCAGGGCGACGGAAAAGGGGGGAACACGATGCGTCATCTCATCACCGGCCTGCTGCTCGCCGTCGCGCCGGTCGTCGCCCAGGCCCGCGACGCCGTCGTCGAGGAGCGCACGGTCGATCAGCTCCAGGCCGACATGACCGCGCGCCGCGCGACGTCGGCCGACCTGGTGCGCGCCTACCTGAAGCGGATCGAGCAACTCGACCGGCGCGGGCCGACGCTGCGCTCGGTCATCGCGCTGAACCCGCAGGCGCTGGCCCAGGCGCGCATCCTCGACGCCGAGCGCCGGGCGGGGCGGGTGCGCGGGCCGCTCCACGGCGTACCCGTGCTGATCAAGGACAACATCGACACGCTCGACATGCCGACCACCGCCGGCAGTCTCGCGCTCCGCGACAACCACACCCGCCGCGACGCGCCCGTGGTGGCGCGCCTGCGCGCGGCTGGGGCGGTGATCCTGGGCAAGACCAACCTGTCCGAATGGGCCAATATCCGCTCCAACGGCTCGATGAGCGGCTGGAGCGCGGTCGGCGGCCTCGTCCGCAACCCCTACGCGCTCGACCGCACCGCCTGCGGTTCCTCCTCGGGCTCCGGCGCGGCGGTCGCGGCGAGCCTGGCGGCGGCGGCGGTCGGCACGGAGACCGACGGATCGGTCGTCTGCCCGTCGTCGATCAACGGGCTGGTCGGCTTCAAGCCGACGCTCGGGCTGGTCAGCCGCACGCACGTCGTGCCGATCAGCCACAGCCAGGACACGCCCGGCCCGATGGCCAAGACGGTGCGCGACGCCGCCGCGATGCTGACGGTCATGGCGGCGAGCGACCCGGCCGACCCCGCCACCGCCGGCACGGACGCGCGCCGCCGCGACTACGCCGCCGGGCTGTCGGCGAGCGCGTTGTCGGGCCTGCGGGTAGCGGTCTACCGGCCCGAGAACATGGGCGCGGACCTCACCGCGCGCTTCGACGCGGCGCTCGCGGTATTGCGGGGCGCGGGCGCGGTGCTGGCCGACGTCAAGCGCCCCGAACTCGACGGGTTGGGCGAATCGGAGCTGACGGTGCTCCTGACCGAGCTCAAGGCCGATCTCGACGCTTATCTCGCGACCACGCCGCCCGCCGTGACGACGCGCACGCTGGCCGAGGTGATCGCGTTCAACAAGGCGAACGCCGCGGCCGAGATGCCGTTCTTCGGGCAGGAACTGTTCGAGCGGGCGCAGGCGACCAAGGGCCTGCGCGATCCCGCCTATCTCGCCGCGCGGGCCAAATCGCTCCGGCTCGCGGGCGCGCAAGGGATCGACGCGATGCTGAGGACGGCGGGCGCGACGATCCTGGTCCAGCCGAGCTACGGCGCGGCCTGGCTCACCGACCCCGTGTACGGCGACCAGTATAACGGCCCCAGCGCGTCGGGGCTGGCGGCGGTGGCGGGCTATCCCAACCTCACCGTGCCGATGGGGCTGGTGGACGGCCTGCCGGTGGGCTTGAGCTTCGTCGCGGCCGCGCACAGCGACGCCGCGGTGCTCGGCGCGGGCTACGCGTACGAGCAGCGGTCGCGCGCGCGGACCGCGCCGCGCTACCTGCCCGCCGCCGACGCCGGGCGGGGGCTGGAGGGCGCGCTACCTAAGTAGGTCCGCGCGCACATGGATCGCGCGCAAGCTCACGCGCACCTCGATCATGAAGCTCATCAGCGATACGGTCAGGAGCAGCATCGCCAGGATGAAGGTGACCGCGACCGCCGGCCCGATATGCAGCCGCGTCAGGCTGCCGACGAACAGCAACGCCACCACCAGGCAGGTCAGCACCGCGCTGGTCACCGCCAGGAACAGCGCCAGGTTGATGATGGTGATCCGCCGGTCGAGCAACCGCAGCTCCCAGACATGGCGGTCATGCTCGGGCCCCGTCGATCGCGGATGAAGGTCGGACAAGGCGCGCGCGCGGTCGACCACGCGCGACAGCCGCCCCGCGAGCACGTTCAGCAGCGCACCGATCCCCGCCAGCATGAAGATGGGGGACAGGGACAGCTGGATCGTCTGCGCGATCGTCGAGATGGCGGGCAAGGTCGGTAGCACGTCCGCCCTGTCGCCCAAGGAGCGCAGGGTCGCAAGGGGCCGGGTCACGCGCGCCGGTAGCGGAAATACCAGACTTCGCGTCCCGCACGGCGCGCCTTGCGCTCGTAGCGCGTCTCCGGCCAGTCGTCGGGGCGGGTCAGGAAATCGGCGGGCGTCCGCGCGCGCCATTCGAAGTCGCGCCGCCGGTCCATCACCGCCATCGCCCAGCGGCAATAGGTCGGATCGTCGGTGCCGAGGCGGAACTCGCCCCCGGGCGCGAGCTTGGCGGCGATGAGATCCAGCGGGCCGTGGTTGACCATGCGCCGCTTGGCGTGGCGCGCCTTGGGCCAGGGATCGGGATGGAGCAGGTACGCGCGTTCGAGCGAGGCGTCCGGCAGGCGGTCGAGCACGTCGAGCGCGTCGCCCATGTGCAGCCGGACGTTCGACAGCCCGCGGTCGCGGATTTGGGTCAGCGCGCCGACCACGCCGTTCAGGAACGGCTCGCAGCCGATGAAGCCGGTGCCCGCCGCGGCTTCGGCCTGCGCCGCCAGATGCTCGCCCGCGCCAAAGCCGATCTCCAGCCGGAGCGGGCGCGCGTCGCCAAAGAGCGTGGGGGCGTCGAGCGGGCCGGCGTCGGGAACGCTGAGTCCGGGCAGCAACTCCTCCACAAGCGCGGCCTGGCCGATGCGGAGCTTGTGACCCTGGCTGCGACCGTACAGCCGGCGAATGGTGGCGGGATCGTTCATGACGGCCGCCCTAGCCGCGCGCTACGCCCCGAACAATTCCAGCTGCCTGACAGGGGGTGCCACCACCGGGCGCAGATCGGCGCGGTCGGCGAGCGCCACGGGCCGCCAATCCTCCGCGACCAGGAACGGCCTGACCTTGGCGATCGACGCGGTCAGCCGCGCGACGTCGTCGAGGCGGAGCCGCCGCCAGCGCCTGGACCGCACGATCGCATCCACCGCCTTTACGCCCAGCCCCGGCACGCGCAGCAGCGCCTCGCGCGGGGCGCGGTTCACGTCCACGGGAAACGACTCCCGGAACTTCAACGCCCATGCCAGCTTGGGGTCGATGTCGAGCGGCAGCATCCCCGTCGCCTCGTCGGCGGCCGCGACCACCTCGTGCGGCTTGTAGTCGTAGAAGCGCATCAGCCAGTCGGACTGGTACAGCCGGTGCTCGCGCATCAGCGGCGGGCGCGACAGCGGCAGCACGGCGCTGGCGTCGGGAATCGGGCTGAAGGCGGAATAATAGACGCGGCGCAGCCCGAACCGGTCATAGAGCGTCGAGGCGCGGGTGACGATGTCGCCGTCGGTCGCCGCGTCCGCCCCGACGATCATCTGCGTCGACTGGCCCGCGGGCGCGAAGCCGGGGGCGGACCTGTATTTCGCCTTGGCGTCGCGGCCGTCGGCGATCGCCGCCTTGGCGTCCGCCATCGCTCCCTCGATCCGCGTCGCCGACTTTTCGGGGGCGAGCCGCTTCAATCCGCCCACGGTCGGCAGCTCGACGTTGATCGACACGCGGTCGGCATGGAGCCCGGCCTGGTGGACGAGTTCGGGATCGGCGTCGGGAATCGTCTTGAGGTGGATGTAACCGCGGAACAGGTGATCTTCCCGAAGCGACCGCGCAACCTCGACCATCTGCTCCATCGTGTAGTTGGACGATCGGATGATCCCCGACGACAGGAACAGCCCCTCGATATAGTTGCGCTTGTAGAATGAGATGGTGAGGTCGACGACCTCCTTGGCCGTGAACCGCGCCCGCCGGACGTTGCTGGAACGCCGGTTGATGCAGTAATGGCAGTCGAAGATGCAGCTGTTCGTCAGCAGGATCTTGAGAAGGCTGATGCACCGGCCGTCGGGCGCGTAGGCGTGGCAGATGCCCATGCCCTCGGTCGAACCCAAGCCCTTCCCGTCCTTCGAGTCGCGCTTGGCGGT
>CAXTFF010000045.1:0-11445 GCA_964243325.1 uncultured Sphingomonas sp. | reverse complement strand
GGCGACGTCGAACGATGAACGATTCAGGCCGGCCTGAGCCTGTCGGCCGTTGTCCTTCTCTGAATATTTTTTGGAGCCGGGAGCAATGGCAATTGACAACGTTGACGGTTGCTGCGGACGTTTTTCTTGTCCATGTGTCAATCATGTAACAGTTGCCGCGGAAGCGGGCCGGGCCGACTATCGGCCCGGCGGAGGGCGAGGTTCGGATGTCGGGATTGAAGGTGGTCATCGTCGGCGGCGGCACGGCGGGCTGGATGACCGCCGCCGCGCTGGCCGGGGTGCTGGGTCCGCGCGTCGCCGATGTGCGGCTGATCGAGTCGGAGGAGATCGGCACGGTCGGCGTGGGCGAGGCGACGCTGCCGCACCTGCGCGCCTTCATCGAGCGCCTGGGCATCGACGAGGCCGAGTTCATGGCCGCCACCAACGCCACCTTCAAGCTCGGGATCGAGTTCCGCGACTGGGCGCGGCTCGGGGACAGCTACGTTCACCCGTTCGGCGCGTTCGGCCATGACGTGGGCGGGGTAGGCTTCCACCATTACTGGCGCCGGGCCCAGGTCCGGTCGCCGGCCGCGTCTTCGATCGAGGCCTATTCGGTGCCGGTCATGGCCGCCCGGGCTGCCCGCTTCGCGCCGCCCGCCGATGATCCGACCTCGCTGCTGGCGACCTTCGGCTATGCCTATCAGTTCGACGCGACCCGCTTCGCGCCGTTCCTGCGCGGATATTCCGAGGCTCGCGGCGTGCGTCGCACGGAGGGCCGGGTGGTCGACGTCGCGGTTGACGGGGAAACGGGCCTCATCGCCTCGGTGACGCTCGCCGACGGCGAGGCCGTGGGCGGAGACCTGTTCGTCGACTGCTCCGGCTTCCGGTCGCTGCTTGTCGGGCGGACGCTGGGTGAGCCGTTCGACGACTGGTCGCGCTGGCTGCCATGCGACCGCGCGGTGGCCCTGCCCTGCGCGACGTCGGGGCCGCTGGCGCCGTACACCACCGCGACCGCGATGGACGCGGGGTGGCGCTGGCGCATTCCGCTCCAGCACCGCGTCGGCAACGGGTACGTGTATTCGTCCGAGCATCTCGACGACGACGCGGCGGTCCGCGCGTTGCTCGGCGCGTTGGAGGGCGAACCGCAGGCCGACCCGCGCTTCCTGCGGTTCAAGGCCGGGCGTCGGCGGCGCAGCTGGGTCGGCAACGCGGTCGCGGTCGGGCTCGCGGGCGGATTCCTGGAGCCGCTCGAGTCGACCAGCATCTACCTCGTCCAGCTGGCCATCACGACCTTGCTCGAGCTGTTTCCGGAACGCGGGATCGCCGACCTGGACCGCGACGAGTTCAACCGGGTCGTCGACCTCGAATATGATCGCATCCGCGACTTCTTGATCCTGCATTACCATGCGACCGAGCGCGACGACACGCCGTTCTGGAACCGGATGCGGACCATGTCGGTGCCCGACAGCCTGACGGAGAAGATGGAACTGTTCCGCCGCCGTGGGCGCGTGGTGAAATACCGGGAAGGCGTGTTCCTGGAGGCCAGCTGGCTCGCCGTCTATCTCGGCCAGCGGATCGTGCCGGGCGGCTATGACCAGCGCGCCGACGGCCCCTCCACCGCGGCGCTCGCCGCGGCGCTCGACAGGTTGCGTGGCGAAACCGAGGCCGCGGTCCGGTCGATGCCCGACCATGCCGCGTTTCTGGCCGTTCACGGCGGGTCGCGGGCCGGCGGCGGGGCCGCATGGGCGTGAGCGCGTCCGACCGGCGCATCCGCACGGTCGCGGTCGCGGGCGACGGCGTCGCCGGGTGGTCGGCGGCCGCCGCGTTCGCCAAGCGGGTGCCGGGGGTGGCGGTGGCGGTCGTGCCCGTGCCGGGCGCGGAACGCTCGATGGCCGACCTGCTGGGCGGGACGCTGCCGTCCGCCCGCGACTTCCACCGCGACATCGGCATCGACGAACGCCACCTTTTGGGCAACACGGGGAGCGGCATCCGGCTGGGAACCTTGTTCTCGGGGTGGACGGGCGACGGATCGGCGTACGTGCACGCGTTCGGACGCCACGGGGCGGACATCGGGACGGCGGCCTTCCACCATCACTGGCTGCGCGTGTCGCGGGACGGGGGGATGGCGGCCTTTGACCGGTACTCGGTCGCGGCCGCGCTCGGGCGGCGCGGCCGTTTCCTCCCGGCCGAGGCGATCGGCGATGAGCGACTGGCGACCTACGATCACGGGTTTCAGCTCGATCCCGCTCGCTACCGGAGCTATCTGCGCGCCTATGCCCGGCATCTGGGCGTCGTCGTGACGGCCGACCCGCTCGCCGGGGCCGTGCCGGGCGAACGCGGACTCGCCGGGCTGCGGCTGGCCGATGGGGAAGTCCTGACCGCCGATCTCTATGTCGACGCGACGGGTGCCGACGCCGCGCTGCTGGACGCGGCCGGCGGCGCGGACTGGGAGGACTGGAGCAGGTGGCTGCCTTGCGACCGCCTGGCCGTGACGGAATCCGAGCCGGTGTCCGAACCGCCGCTCCTGGACCGCGTCACCGCCACCGTAGACGGCTGGACGCTGGACACCGCCTGCCCGGCGCGCTCGGTGCGCGCCCATGTCTTTGCGAGCGGGGCGCCCGGGGGCGGGTCCGCCCCGCGATCGGCGTCCACGGCCTTTCGCGCCGGACGACGCCGGCGCGCCTGGATCGGCAACGTGGTCGCGATCGGCGAGGCGTACATGACGCTGGAGCCGCTCGAGGCGGCGCCGCTCCATGTCGTCCACGCGCATGTCGACCGACTGGTCGCGTCGCTTCCCGATCGCGACTTCGCCGAGATCGAGCTTGCGCAATATGATCGCGAAACCGCCGAGGAGGCCGACCGCCTGCGCGACTTCCTGATCCTGCATTACGCCGTCGCGGACCGGCCCGAGCCGTTCTGGGCGGCCGTCCCGCCGCCGCCGGCGCTGGCCGAAACGCTCGCGTTGTTCCGCGAACGCGGCCGCCTGCCGGTCCGCGACGGCGAGAGCTTCGCCCGGGACAGTTGGCTGGCGGTGTTGTTGGGGCAGGGCGTGCTTCCCCGCCGTCACGACGTCATGGCCGGGATCGACGACCCGCGCGCGGTCCGCACGGGACTCGACGGGCTGGTCGCGGCGATCGACGTCGCCGTGGATGCGGCCCCGCCGCACGCGGCCTTTCTCCAACGCTATCTGGCGGAGCCGACGCGATGACCGACCGGCGCATCCGCGACGTGGTGATCGTGGGCGGCGGCACCGCCGGCTGGATGGCGGCGGCCGCGCTGTCCAAGTTCCTCGCCAACGGCCACAGCCGCATCCGCCTGATCGAAAGCGACGAGATCGGCACGGTGGGCGTGGGCGAGGCGACCATTCCCACGATCCAGACCTTCAACCGGATGCTCGGCATCGACGAGGACGAGTTCGTCCGGCGCACCCGGGGAAGTTTCAAGCTGGGGATCGAGTTCGTGGATTGGGGTCGCGTCGGCGACCGCTATTTCCATCCCTTCGGCGCGTTCGGGCAGGATATCGAAGGCCTCAACTTCCACCAGTTCCACCTCAAGCTCGCCGCCGTCGGCGCCTGCGCGGACCTGTGGGAATATTCGCCGGGTTCGGTCGCGGCGGGGGCCGGGCGCTTCGCGCGGGTCGCGGGCGACCCCGCCTCGCCGTTCGCGCGCGCGCCCTACGCGTTCCATTTCGACGCCGGGCTCTATGCCCGGTTCCTGCGCGACTACGCGCAGGCGCGCGGGGTGGAGCGGATCGAGGGGCGGATCGTCGACGTCGCGCTCCGTCCCGACGACGGGTTCGTCGGGTCGGTGACGCTGGACGGCGGCCGGAGCGTCGGCGGCGATCTGTTCATCGACTGTTCGGGCTTTCGCGGGCTGTTGATCGAGGAGGCGCTGGCGACCGGGTACGAGGACTGGCGGCGATGGCTGCCCTGCGACCGCGCGGTGGCGATGCCGACCGCCAATGTCGGCGAGCCCGTCCCCTACACCCGGGCCACGGCGCGCGCGGCCGGCTGGCAGTGGCGCATCCCGCTCCAGCACCGCACCGGCAACGGATACGTCTATTCCAGCGCGCACATCGCCGACGACGCGGCCGAGTCCGAACTGCGCGCCGGCCTGGAGGGCGCGCCGCTCGCCGAACCGCGACGGCTCCGCTTCGTGGCCGGGCGGCGGCGGCGGTTCTGGAACCGCAACGTCGTGGCGCTGGGCCTGGCGGGCGGGTTTCTCGAGCCCCTGGAATCGACCAGCATCCACCTGATCCAGACGGGCATCGCCAAGCTGTTGTCGCTGTTTCCCGACCGGCGGTTCCTGCCGGTCGAGGCGGACGAGTACAACCGGCTGATGACGGCCGCCTATGACGGCGTGCGCGACTTCATCATCCTCCATTACCACGCCACCGAGCGGACCGACACGCCGTTCTGGAACGACGTCCGCACGATGGGGGTGCCCGACGGCCTGGCCGCCAAGCTGGAGCTGTTCCGGACCAAGGGCCGCTTCTTCCGCTACGACGACGAGCTGTTCTCCACCGCGAGCTGGGTGGCGGTCATGCTGGGGCAGCGCGTCCGCCCGGACGGCTACGACCAGATCGTCGATGCGCTCGACGAGGGCAAGCTGGCCGCCGCCGTCGAGCGGATGCGCCAGGAGATCCGCCGCTCGGTCGGCGCGATGCCGACGCACGGCGACTTCATCCGGCACCACTGCGCCGCCGCGGCCGCGTGAGCGCGCCCAGTTGAGCTCGTCGGGCCGGATCGGGCGCGTGGTCGTCGTCGGCGGCGGCACCGCCGGCTGGATGGCGGCGGCGGCGCTGTCGCGGGTGCTCGCCCCATTGCGCGTGTCGGTCGCCCTCGTCGAAAGCGAGGAGATCGGCACGGTCGGCGTGGGCGAGGCGACCATCCCGCCGATCGGCGCGTTCAACGACGTGCTGGGCATCGACGAGGACGATTTCCTCCGCCGCACGCAAGGCACGTACAAGCTCGGGATCGAATTCGTCGATTGGTGGCGTCCCGGCCATCGCTACATGCACCCGTTCGGCCCGTTCGGCACGGGCATGCGCGGCATCGACTTCCAGCATTTCTGGCTGAAAGGGCGCGCGCTCGGCGACCGCCATCCCCTGGGCTCCTACTCGCTGGCCGAGATCGCCGCGCGCGAGGGCCGCTTCCTGCGGCCGGTCGCCGACCCGCCCAATTCACCCCTGGCGACGATCGCCTACGCGTTCCATTTCGACGCCGGGCTGTACGCGGCGTACCTGCGCGAGCGCGCCGAGCGCGCGGGCGTCGTCCGCCACGAGGGGAGGGTGGAAGGCGTCGAGCGCGACGCCGGGACCGGCCATGTCGCCTCCGTCCGCCTCCATGACGGGCGCGTCGTCCCGGGCGACCTGTTCGTCGACTGTTCGGGCTTTCGCGGCCTGTTGATCGAAGGCGCGATGGCGGCGGGGTACGAGGACTGGAGCGCGTGGCTGCCGTGCGACCGGGCGGTGGCCGCGCCGTGCGCGACGGCCGGCCCGCCGATGCCGTTCACCCGGTCGACCGCCCGGGCCGCCGGCTGGCAGTGGCGCATCCCGCTTCGCCACCGCACGGGCAACGGGTACGTCTATGCGTCCGCGCACCTGTCGGACGACGAGGCCGCCGCGACGCTGCTCGCCGGGCTGGACGCGCCCGCGCTGGCCGACCCGCGCTTCCTGCGCTTCACCGCGGGACATCGCCGCCGCATGTGGGTCGGCAACGTGGTGGCGCTCGGGCTGGCGGCGGGCTTCCTCGAACCGCTCGAATCGACCAGCATCCACCTCGTCCAGACCGGGATCCAGCGCCTGCTGGCGCTGTTCCCCGGCGACCGGATCGAGCAGGCGGACATCGACCGGTTCAACGCGGCGACGATCGACGAATATCGGCGCGTCCGCGACTTCCTCGTCCTCCATTACCGCGCGACCGAGCGGACCGACACGCCGTTCTGGCGCGCGGCGCGCGCGCTCGTCATGCCACCGGCGCTCGCGGACAAGTTGTCGCTGTTCGCCGCCAACGGCCGGCTGTTCCGCGACGCGGACGACCTGTTCGGCGATGCGAGCTGGCTGGCGGTCCTGGTCGGCCAGGGCGTGATCCCGCGCGGGCACCATCCGTTGGCCGACCAGCTGGGCGATGCCGAAACGATCGCGCGGCTCGGGGCGGTTCGCGACGTGATCCGCCGCGCCGCCGACACGATGCCGAGCCAGGCCGAGTTCCTCAACGCCGCCGGGTGAACGCCCGCGTCAGGAACTCGCGGATCAGGTTCGCGCGCGCGGGCGACCGGGGACCGAGCACGCCGCGCGCCTCCACCGGCAGGTGCGCGACGGCGTCGGCCGGGGGACGGAACACGAAATGGTCGAAAAACGCCCGCCAGGCGTCGCGCTCGCGTTCGGGCAGATCGCGGATCGCGAGCAGGCCGTGGATCAGGCACTCGAACGCCGATCCGTCGCGCTCGCCGCTCCACCAGTAATTGACCAGCAGATTGAACCGCTCGGCCGACCGCACGTGATGCCACCACAGGGTCGGCACGTAGATCGCGTCGCCCGGCTCCAGGTCGGCGATCAGCGCCGCGGCTTGCGCCCGGGCGAAGCGCGGGAACCGGTCGAGGTCGGGCGCGTCGAGATCGACCATGCTGACCGGCTGGCCCGAAATGGTGTGCTCCAGCGGGCCGACATACAGGTTGGCGACCTCCGCGGGCGGGAACAGCGTGAACCGGCGCCGGCCCGCGACCACGCAGGCGATATTGTCGGCCACGTCGTAATGCGTCGAGATCGTCACCGCGTTGCCGATCCACAGCCGCGGCATGACGCCGTCGAGCAGGGGCATGGGGTTCGCCTCGGCGAAACCCGGGAAGAACGCGTCGGCCGCCGCCGCGCCGGTGTAGACGGCGGGCCCGGTACCCTGCGCCCGGTCGTCGAGCAGTTTTCGCGCGACCGCTCGGAACGGCGCTTCGCCCCGGTCGAAGTTGAAGCCGCGCACGTCATCGCGGTAGAAGAACCGTCCCTTGATCGACGGCGCCCCGACATAGGTCGACAGCGGCCGGCCCACGTCGAACCGCGCCACGTGCTCGATCAGCGCCTCGTCGGAACGCAGCGCGGCGCGCGTCGCGGGCCACCCGGCGGCGGCCCCGCGCAGGACCGCCGGTCGACCGAGCGGCTTGATCTCGTCGTCGAAGACCGCGCGGGTGACGTTCCCCCATTCCTGAACCCGTCCGGCTTCGGCCACTCCATTCCTCCCGGTCCGCGGCGCCGCGGTCGCGCGGATGCGATGCCAGCACGCCGGAACGCGCGCAACATGTCGATCGAACGCGCGGTGTTCGATGAACGAGGTCGCGGCGCCCCGCGCCGGCTGGACGACCGGCGATGCCGGTTCGCGCCGTCCGTACCGCCGATGCGGGCGTTCGGGAACACCACCGTGGTCGGCCCCGATCACGGCCGGATATGAAAAGCGCCGGTTCGCCTCTAGGATCACCGGGGAAAAGTTGGATCCAATCATGCGCATCACCATTCGGGACGTGTCGGAGGCCGCGGGCGTGTCGTTCAAGACCGTATCGCGCGTGATCAACGACGAGCGTCACGTCCGCCCGGCGACGCGCGCCCGGGTGGAGGCCGCGATCCGCGACCTCAACTTCCGCCCGAGCTATGCCGCCCGGGCGCTGGCCGGCGCCAAGTCGTTCCAGATCGCGCTGCTGTATGACAATCCCAGCCCTTATTACGTGCACAACATCCAGATCGGCGTCCGCGCGCGCTGCATGGAGCAGCGCATCCGCTCGATCGCGCAGCCCTGCGACCTTCACTCGCCAGACCTGCTCGCCGAGATCGGCGCGTTGATCGACGAAACGCATATCGACGGGATCATCCTCGCCCCGCCGCTCGGCGACATCGCCTCGATAACGACGGAACTCGATCGGCGTGGCGTCGACTATGTCCGGATCGCGGCGGCGACGCGGCTCCCGGGCCAGATCGGCATCCGCATGGACGACGAGGCCGCGGCCGCGGAGATGACCCGCCACCTCCTGGATCTGGGCCACCGGCGGATCGGGTTTCTTCTGGGCCATCCGGACCACGTGTCGACGGGCCAACGCTGGAACGGGTTTTTCCGGACGATGCGCGCGGCCGGCGTCGACGTCGATCGCGCGCTCGTCGCGCCCGGCGATTTCGATTTCGAGCACGGCCGGGAAGCGGCGGTCGCGCTGCTCGACCTGCCCGCGCCGCCGACCGCGATCTTCGCCAGCAACGACGACATGGCCGCGGGCGCGATCATGGCGGCGCACCAGCGCGGGCTGGCCGTTCCGGAACAGATCTCGGTCACCGGGTTCGACGATATCGACCTCGCTCGCGCGGTCTGGCCACCGCTCACCACGATCCGCCAGCCGATCCGCGACATGGGCTACGCGGCGGCCGACCTGCTCCTTGGGCCCGGCGCGGCCGCGGGCGGGACCGACCGCGAACTGAAATACGAACTGGTGCTCCGGAACTCCACGGCGCGCGTGCGACCGGGCTGACGCGGTTCCCACCGGAGCGGGGCCGCACCGTCGCCTCGGCCACGGACCGTCGCGGCGCCCGCCGGTGCGACGATCGGGCGGCCGCCGCCTTCCCGCCGCCGCGAGCCGCGAGCGAGGCGATGGCGGTGCAGGCGCCGCGATCGCGCCGTCACGCGGTGGTGGCCAACGCCGCGGCGTGCTCGCGCACCAGCGCCTGGGTCGAGCGGTCGGATGAGAACACCCCGTACCAGCCCTGCGGTTCGTGGGGCGGGTCGCCCAGATAGCTCCGGTCGCCCCGGCGGAACGCGTGATCGGCGTGCGCCGCGCGGCCCTCGCCGCTCCAGGCCCAGAAGTTCGAGCCCGCGACCGGGCCGCCCGACCGCGCGGCGGCGAGCACGGCGGCGAACACCTGGGCGTAGAAGCGGTCCTTGAACGCGGTGGTGGCCGCCGGGTCGTAACCGCCGCCGTCGCGCGGATAGCCGAATTCCTCGATCACCAGCGGCTTGTCCAGCTTGCCCGCGATCGCGACGTGCCGGTCGAGATAGTCCTGCACCTTGGCCGCGCCCGCTTCGTGCGTGCCCGCGAGGTTCTTCGCGTCGACCCAGCTCCAGTTGAGCGGCCAGACATGCGCGGTGAGATAGTCGATCCCGGCGATCGCGTGCTCCGCCTCGACGATGTCGGCGCGCTCCATGCACCCTTTCAGCCCTTCGCTGCCCGTCGAGACGAGATGGTTGGGATCGATCGACTTGATCAGCGCGGCGGTATCGCCGACCCACCGGTAGAAGGCGGGAAGGTTCGCGATCGCCACCGCGTCGCCGCCGCCCGGGCGCGGCTCGTTGGCGAGCTGCCACGCCATGATCGTCGGATCGTCGGCGTAGCGCGCGCCGGTGATCCGGTTGGTCCGCCCGACGACCGCGCGGACCCAGTCGCGGTACAGGGCGACGGCGCGCGGGTTGCCGTAGAACCCCGACGCCATGTCGGGAAAGGCCGGCCACGGGTGGGCCGGATCGTTCATGTCGATGTAGCGGCCGCCGTTGACGTAGCTGAGATAGGTCATCAGCCCGCCCGACCATTCCCAGAAATTGCCGAGATACAGAACCGCGCGGAGGCCGCGCCTACCCATTTCGACGAGAAGATGGTCCAGGCCGTCCAGCAGCACCGGATCGTAATCCGGGCCGCGGCCACGAAAGGTCGGCGCGATCGAACCGCGCAGCGGCGACTCCTCCGAGGAGGCGAGCACGCGCAGGTTGGAGACGCCCAGCGCCGCCAGCGCGTCGAGCTCGCGCCGCAGCCGGTCGCGGTCCCCGTACGCCGCCGCCGCGCCGAGATAGGCGCCGTACCAGATGTTCGCCCCGGCGAACCGGTAGGGCCTGTCGCCGAGCCGGAGCGCGGTTCCGACCCGGCGCACGAACGGCGCGCTTCCGGGCCTGCGGGCATCGCCCGCGATGGCGGGAACCGCGAGACCGCCCGCCGCCGCGAGCGCACCCGCCACCATCGTTCTGCGTCCGATCACGAGCCGGCCTCCTCTTCGAGCGACCGGCCGGTCGACCGGAAGCTCGGGCTAGGCTGTTCCGGCAAGGCGCACAATCGCGATCGAGCGCGACCATCCATCGAGGCGGGGCGATGGCGCTTCCCAAGCAGGCGACGGTGGAATTGGCCTGGGCATCCTTGACACGTCCCGACACGAACTGCTTGATACCGGGTGGAAGCCGCGCTCCAGGACGGCTTTGGGAGAGGTTCATGCGATCGACGAACTATGCGCTGATCGGGGCCGCGTTCACCGCCGCCCTGTCGGCCGCCGGATCGCCGATAGCGGCGCAGGACGGCGTCTCGCCCGTCGCAAGGGCGGCGAACTGGCCGAAGGTGACCCCCAGGCTCAAGCGCGATCCGGCGGTGGAACGCCGGGTCGCCGAACTGCTGGCGCGCATGTCGGTCGAGGACAAGGTCGGCCAGCTGATGCAGATCGACATCGCCAGCATCGCGCCCAAGGATCTCGAGACGTACAAGCTCGGCTCCGTCCTGAACGGCGGCAACTCCGCGCCCAACAACGACGAACGCGCGCCCGCGGCCGAGTGGCTGAAGCTGGCCGACGCGTTCTACGACGCGTCGATGAAGCGCACGGACGGCCGCCCCGCCATCCCGGTGATCTGGGGCACCGACGCGGTCCACGGCGCGAACAACATCGTCGGCGGCACGCTGTTTCCGCACAATATCGGCCTGGGGGCGATGCGCGATC
Organism: uncultured Sphingomonas sp.; assembly: GCA_964243325.1. Lineage (GTDB taxonomy): Bacteria > Pseudomonadota > Alphaproteobacteria > Sphingomonadales > Sphingomonadaceae > Sphingomonas. The sequence goes on along the minus strand of CAXTFF010000045.1, from coordinate 752 downwards.
CGGCGCTGGTCCGCCGCATCGGCCAGGCGACCGCCGCCGAGACGGCGGCGACCGGTATCGACTGGAGCTTCGCGCCGACCCTGGCCGTGGTCCAGGACGACCGCTGGGGCCGGACGTACGAGAGCTATTCGGAGGAGCCGGCGATCGTCGCCTCCTACGCGGGCCAGATGGTGGAAGGCATCCAGGGCGCGGTCGGCCGCGACTTCATGGGGCCGGGCCGGGTGATCGCGTCGGTCAAGCACTTCGTGGGCGACGGCGGCACGGGCGGCCGCGACCAGGGCGACGCGCGCGTGCCCGAGGCGACGCTGCGCGACGTCCACGCGGCGGGCTATCCGCCCGCGATCGAGGCGGGGGCGCTCACCGTCATGATCTCGTTCTCCAGCTGGAACGGGGTCAAGATGACGGGCAACAGGTCGATGATCACCGACGTGCTCAAGGGCCGGATGGGGTTCGACGGCATCGTCGTGAGCGACTGGAACGCGCACGGGCAGGTGCCCGGCTGCACCAACGAGGATTGCGCGCCCGCGGTGAACGCCGGGCTCGACATGTTCATGTATTCCGGGCCGGGCTGGAAACAGCTCTACGCCAACACGCTCGCGCAGGCCAAGTCGGGCGTCATCCCGGCCGCCAGGCTCGACGACGCGGTGTCGCGCATCCTGCGCGTGAAGCTGCTCGCGGGCACGTTCGACCGCGGCCGGCCGTCGGCGCGGCCGCTGGCGGGCGAGTTCGCGCGGCTGGGCGCCCCCGAACAC
>CAXTFF010000044.1:0-11484 GCA_964243325.1 uncultured Sphingomonas sp. | reverse complement strand
CCATCAACTGCGGGGTCTTCCCCTCGTCGCACCCGCCCGCGTAGAGGCGGCGGCGCATATAGGCCTCCCGCTGGCGCCACAGCGTCCACCCCTTGGGATGCCAGAACACCGACCCTTGCGCCTCCGACTGGAGGTGGAACAGGTCCATCTCGTGGCCGATCTTGCGGTGGTCGCGCTTGGTGGCCTCCTCCAGCCGGACGAGGTGCTGGTCGAGCTGCTTCCGGTTCAGCCAGCCGGTGCCGTAGATGCGGCTCAGCATCGCGTTCTTCTGGTCGCCCCGCCAATAGGCCCCCGACACCCGCGTCAGCTTGAACGCCTGGGGGTCGAGGCGGCCGGTCGAGGGCATGTGCGGCCCCCGGCACATGTCGAGCCATTCGCCCTGGCGGTAGATCGTCAGCTCCTCGCCTTGCGGAAGCTCGGCGGCCCACTGCGCCTTGAAGCGCTCGCCCTGCTCGGTCCAACGGTCGATCAGCTGGGCGCGCGTCCACACCTCGCGGACGAACGGCTCGTCGCGGGCGATGATGCGGCGCATCTCCTTCTCGATCGCGGGCAGGTCCTCTTCGGTGAAGGGCCGTTCCTTGTGGGCGAAGTCGTAATAGAAGCCGTCCTCGGTGGCGGGGCCGAAGGTGATCTCGGTGCCGGGATGCAGGTGCTGCACCGCCTCGGCCATGACGTGCGCGAAATCGTGGCGCGCGAGCTCGAGCGCGTCGGCCTCGTCGCGCGCGGTGACGAGCGCTAGCCGGGCGTCGCCCTCGAACGGACGGCCCAGGTCGCGGAGCTCGCCGTCGACGCGCGCGGCCAGCGCCGCCTTCAACAAGCCGGGGCCGATCGCGGCGGCGATGTCGGCCGGGGTGGTTCCGGGCGCGACCTCGCGGGACGATCCGTCGGGCAACGTAATGCGGAACATGGCGGTCATGGGGTCGGCACTCTTGACGGGAAGACGGTCCGCGCGGGCTTACGTCGCGGGCCACGCCGTAGGCAAGGCCGACGGCGAGCCTGCCGCCCCGGGGCTCAGCCGTTCGAGCGCGGCGGACCGACCGTCGGTTTCGCGCCGACCAGCGACAGGTCGTCGCCGTTCTCGACGACGACGAAGCCGAGATTTTCCAACCCGAGCTTCAGGTGTATGCGGGTGAGATGGTTCCGCTCGCCGAACGAGAAGAGAGGGCCGGAAACGTCTGGCGCGGCTCGCCGGATTTCGAGTTGTTTCAACATGCTGGCGCGGAAATGGATTTGGTTACGTTAACGTGGCCTTGCGCGGCGCGGTGAACAGCGCGTTCACCAACCCGTCACGCGACGCCGAACGGGACCACCCGGTTCGTCTGGGTGTGACCGATCTCCGCGGCCCCGAGGAATGGTACGCCCATTTCGTCGCACCAGCGACGGACGGTCATGTCCAGCGGTTCGCCCCAGGGCGGATCATTGGGCTGGATGTCGGTGACCGCGCCCAGCCGCACGCCCGCCAGTCCCTTGAGCTGCGTCGCGTGGGCGAGTTGCGACAACATGCGGTCGACGCGGTAGAGCGGTTCGGACACCTCCTCGATCAGCAGCACGTGGTCGGTCAGGTCGGGAAGCCAGGGCGTGCCGATCATCGCGACGAGGATCGACAGGTTGAACGCGGCGGCGGGGCGGTCGCCGAGGCCGGGCTCCAATCCTTGGGCGTCGCGCGAGGTCATCCAACCAAGCGAGCGGGCGACGGTGCAGTCGCCGCCCTGCCGGCCGATATCGATCGCCATCGGCCCGTGCGCAGGGCGGCCGATCCGCCGGGCGTAGAGCGCCCCGAGCAGGAAACCCATGTCGGAATAGCCGACGTAGGACTTGCCATGGGCGGCGGGGCCGAGCCGGGGCATGACCTGGGCGAGGATGCGGTTCGAGCCGTAGCCGCCGCGCGCGAACCACACCGCGTCGATCCCGGGGTCGTTGGCGACCTCCAGGAAGGCGGCGGCGCGGACCGCGTCGGACCCGGCGAAATGACCTTGGCTGGCGTAGCATTGCGGATGGATGACGAGATCGACTTGCGGATGCGTAAGGGCGGCGAAGGCGGCGACGCGCGACGCGACCAGCGGATTTATCGGTCTGGCGGGGGCGACGATCGCGATCTTCATCGGACCCGGTTGTGGCGGTCGCGCGGCGCGAAGTCGAGCGGCCGTCGAGTCGAGCGGTAGTGGGCGGCTTGCCCCGCCGCGCCCTCGCCGATAGCGGGCGCGGCATGGTGAACGAGAAACCGTGCTTCCTGGTCGGCATCGGCGGGTCGGGGATGATGCCGCTGGCGATGATCCTGCGCGCGCGGGGCGTCATGGTCGCCGGTTCGGACCGGTCGCTCGACCAGGGACGCGTGCCGGCCAAGTTCGACGCGCTCCGCGCGCTCGGCATCGCCCTTCATCGGCAGGACGGGAGCGGGGTGACGGATGCGGGCCAGCTGGTAGTCGCGTCGGCGGCGGTCGAGGAGAGCGTGCCCGACATCGCCGCCGCGAACCGCCTCGGGTGCGCGCGGGCGACGCGGGCCGAGCTGCTGGCGGGCCTGTTCAACGACGCCGCGCTGCCGATCGGCGTGGCGGGGACGAGCGGCAAATCGACGGTGACGGGGATGATCGGCTGGATCATGCACGCGACCGGCCGCGATCCGACCGTGATGAACGGCGCGGTGATGAAGAACTTCGTGCGCGACGACGCGCCATTCGCGAGCGCGCTGGTCGGTGCGGGGCCCGCCTTCGTAAGCGAGGTGGACGAGAGCGACGGGTCGATCGCGCTGTACCGACCGCAGGTGGCGGTGCTGAACAACGTCAGCCTGGATCACAAGGGGCTGGACGAGCTGCGGCTGTTGTTCGGCGACTTCCTGGCCAAGTCGCGCGTGGCGGTGGTGAACGCCGACAACCCGGATGCGTCCGCGCTCGGCGCGGCGCTGCCGGCCGGCCGCATGACGAGCTTCTCGGTCGAGGGCGCGGGCGACCTCGTGGCGCGGGACGTGCGCGAGGAGCCGTTCGGGGTGCGGTTCGGGCTCCACGCGGGCGGTTCGGTCGCGCCGGTCGCGTTGCGGGTGCCCGGGCGACACAACGTGTCGAACGCGCTGGCGGCGATCGGCGCGGCGGTCGCGGCTGGCGTTCCGCTCGGGCAGGCGGCCGAGGCGATCGGCGGGTTCGTCGGGCTCAGGCGGCGCATGGAGCTGGTCGGCGAGGCGGACGGTGTGTCGGTCATCGACGATTTCGGGCATAACCCGGACAAGATCGCAGCGACGCTTGATGCGCTCCACGCCTTTCCCGGGCGATTGCTGCTGTTGTTCCAGCCGCACGGCTACGGCCCGCTCAAGGTCATGGGGCGCGAGCTGGCCGCGACCTTCGCCCAGAGGATGCGGGGCGACGACGTGCTGATGATGCCCGATCCGGTCTATCAGGGCGGCACCGTCACGCGCGAGGTCGGCAGCGCCGACATCGTGCGCGGCGTAGTGGAAGCCGGGCACGACGCGCGGCACGTCGCCGACCGCGAGCGGGCGGCCGCGATGCTGGTCGACCTCGCGCGTCCAGGCGACCGGATCGTCGTGATGGGCGCGCGCGACGATACGCTTGGCCTGCTCGCGGAAGGGATGGTGCGGAAGCTTGAGGCGCGTTAGGCCGGGCGTCAAATCAGGAGGCGTCCGTGTTCCGCAAGCTGTTCCTCGATCACCCGCGCGAGGTGGGCGAGACCTATCCCGAGCATCTGTTGGTCGCCGGGCGTTTCGGCGCGGAGATGGTGGTGGGCGGGCTCGCCTGCGCGGTCCATGCGGTCGTGCCGGCGCTGTTCAAGGCGGCGGGAAGCGAGACGGTGTCCCGCCTTCATGCGCGCATGGTGGCCAAGCGCGCCGCGGTGCGCGCCGACCAGGCGCAGCTGAATACGGTCGAATACGTCATCTAGGACGTGGCCCCCGCCAGCGGCGCGAAGCGCGCGACCTGGCGGCCGACGAGGCGGAGCTGTTCCAGCACGGCCGGGTCGTTCGCGCCGCCCTCGTCGTCGAACTTGGTGATCTGCGTGTTGATCGCCGCGGCGAAGGGCGTGGGCCAGCCGCGCAGCGCGTGGACGATCGAGCGGAGCGCGGCGATCGTGGAGCCCGTCGCCTGCCAGCCGTAGGCGGTGGCGATGAGGCCGACGGGCATGTCGGCGAGATACGGCCTGGCGTCGCGCGCGGTCTCCTCCAGCAGGTCGAGCGCGTTCTTGACCACGCCCGAGATCGAGCCGTGATAGCCCGGGCTGGCGATGATCAGCGCCGAGGCCTGGCGCACGGTATCGACGAACTCGCGCTCATCCCCGGTCCGCCCCGTCGCCTTGGGATCGTAGAGCGGCAGGCGCGCCATGTCGCCGCCGCCGAACATGCGGGTGCGGAAGCCTTGCGCGCAGGCGGCGTCCAGCGCGATGCGGAGCGCGCGTTCGGTCGACGAGACCGAGCCGATCGTACCGCCGATCCCGACCACCAGCGGCTGTCCGCCCGTCAACTCCGCCAATGCCGATGCCCCCTGGTCCATGCCGGCCGGGGCTTAGGCGCGCGCTGGCGGATTGGGAAGCGCGGGGGTAGAAAGCGCGCGGACGCTGGTGTAGTAGATCGCTAGCACAGTGTGAGTATCCCATGCGGCCCCACCCCTTTGGCACCAACGGCAACGGACGGATGCGGCGCGGCGACGAGCTGGAGGGCCTTTCGCCGATCGGGCTCGACCCGGGGTTCGCTTCCGCTTCGCCCCCCCGATCCGAGCGGTCCGACGACTGGTCCTATCCGCTGCCGCCCGCGCCGCCGGTCCGGCCGCGCCGGCGATGGGGGCGCTGGATCGGACGGGGCTTGGGCGTCGGCGTCTTCCTGCTGGTGCTGGCGATCGGCTGGCTGGCGATCACCGCGCCCTTGTCGCGGTCGCTGGAGCCCCCCGCCCCGCCCTCGGTCACGCTGACCGCCGACGACGGCACGCCGATCGCCCGGCGCGGCGCGATCATCGGCGAACCGGTGACGGCGTCCGAGCTTCCGGCCCACGTCACCGACGCGTTCCTGGCGATCGAGGACCGCGGCTTCCGCTCGCATTGGGGCATCTCGCCGCGCGGCATCGCGCGCGCCGCTTGGAGCAACGTCGGTGCCGGCGGGGTGCGGCAGGGCGGCTCCACGATCACGCAGCAGCTGGCCAAGAACGCGTTCCTCGATTCGGACCGGACGGCGGCGCGGAAAGTTCGCGAGATGATGATCGCGTTCTGGCTGGAGGCGTGGCTGACCAAGGATGAGATCCTGTCGCGCTATCTGTCCAACGTCTATTTCGGCGACAACACCTACGGGATCGCGGCCGCGTCGAAGCATTATTTCGGGCGAGCGCCGGGCAAGCTTAACATCGGCCAGGCGGCGATGCTGGCGGGGTTGCTGAAGGCCCCGTCGCGGCTCGCGCCCACGGGCAATCTGGCGGGCGCGCGCAAGCGGCAGGCGGTGGTGGTGGCGGCGATGGTCGATGCGGGCTTCCTGACCGAGCGCGAGGCGGACCGGGTCCAGCCGCAGCGCGTGCTGGGCAAGCGGCCGGGCGCGCTGCCGAGCGGCACCTATTTCGCCGATTGGGTCCTGCCCGAAGCGCGCGACCGGGCGGGCGAGGTGCAGTCGGAGGCGACCGTCGAGACGACGCTCAACCGCCGCTTCCAGCGCGCGGCCGAGCGCAGCGTCCGTGCGGCGGGGTCGAGCGGATTGCAGGCCGCGCTGGTCGCGATGCGGCCCGACGGGCGCGTCGTCGCGATGGTCGGCGGGCGCGATTACAAGCGATCGAGCTTCAACCGCGCGACGCAGGCCAGGCGGCAGCCGGGATCGACGTTCAAGCTGTTCGTGTACCTGGCCGCGCTGCGGTCGGGCATGACCCCCGCCTCGACGGTCGAGGACCGGCCGGTCGACATCGCCGGGTGGAAGCCAAAGAACAACGACGGGCGCTATCTGGGGACGATCACGCTGGCGCAGGCGTTCGCGCGGTCGTCCAACGTGGCGGCGGCGCGGCTGACCCAGAAGGTCGGCGTGCGCCAGGTGATCAAGGCGGCGCGCGACCTGGGCGTGTCGACGCCGATCGCCGACGAGGCGACGATCGCGCTGGGCACGTCGGGCGTGTCGCTGCTGGAGCTGACGGGCGCGTACGCCGCGATCGCGCAGGGGCGCTATCCGGTGCAGCCGCACGGGCTCGCCCAGGCGGAGGAGAGGAGCTGGTACAAGTCGCTGACCGGCGGCGGGCGCAACATGCCCGAGCGGGTCCATGCCGACATGCTGTCGCTGCTGGGATCCTCGATGCGCGGCACGGGCTTCCGCGCCGCGCTGCCGGTCGAGGCGTTCGGCAAGACGGGGACGACGCAGGACGGGCGCGACGCCTGGTTCGTGGGCTTCGCGGGCGATCTGGTGGTCGGTGTCTGGGTGGGGCGCGACGACAACAAGCCCGCCGGGCTGACGGGCGGCGGCGCGCCGGCGCGCATCTGGCGCGACTTCATGGGGCAGGCGCTGAACATCGCGCCGCCGCCGCGCGCGCCGGTCGAGGAAGCCGCCGGGAACGTCGGCGAGGCCGATCTGGTGGAGGGCGCGGTGGGCGAGATCGCGCCGGTGATCGCGGGCGAACTCGACGGGCTCGGGATCGACCTCAGCGTCGGCGAGGACGGATCGGTGTCGGTCGGGCGGTCGCGCAACCGGCGCGACGAGGAGCCGCCGCCCGAGCGCGAGGAGCGGCGGCCGCCCGAGGAGGATGAGGGCGCGATTTAACGCGAACTTTGCCACCCTGATCCGAGTTCCGTCACCCCAGCGAAGGCTGGGGTCCCCCTCCGAGTGCGTCCTATCCTCACAGCGAGACCCCAGCCTTCGCTGGGTGACGGGTTGGGCGCAACGGTGAGGTGATGGGGTCGGGCTGGAGGAACCCGGTTGCCCTCCCTGGCCCCTCCCCCTACCCGCGCGGCCATGCGCTTCTTTTCCGACAACGCCGCCCCGGTCCATCCCCGCATCCTGGAGGCGATGGTCGCCGCGAACGCGCAGGACACAGCCTATGACGGTGACGCGCTGTCGAAGCGGCTTAACGCGCGGTTGTCCGAACTGTTCGAGCATGACGTGCGCGCGTTCTGGGTGCCGACGGGGACCGCGGCGAACTGCCTGGCGCTGACGGCGATGTGCCCTCCGCACGGCGGGATCGTGTGCCACCGCGACGCGCATATCCAGAACGACGAGGGCGGCGCGCCGGAGTTCTTCACGCACGGCGCCAAGCTGATGCTGGCGGACGGCAACGGCGCGAAGCTGACGCCCGGCACGATAGCCGATGTGCTGGACGCGATCGCCAACGACGTCCACCGCGTCCAGCCGCATGCGCTGTCGATCACCAACGCGACGGAATACGGCCGCGTCTACCGGCCAGGCGAGGTGGCGGCGATCGGCGAGCTTGCGAGGACGCGCGGGCTGGCGTTCCACATGGACGGCGCGCGTTTCGCCAACGCGGTCGTCGCGACGGGGGCGAGCGCGGCCGACCTGACCTGGCGTGCGGGCGTGGACGCGCTGTCGTTCGGCTTCGTCAAGAACGGGGGCATGAGCGCGGAGGCGCTGGTGTTCTTCCGGCCCGAACTGGCCGCCGCCACCGCGCAGCGCCGCAAGCGTGGAGCGATGCTGCTGAGCAAGGGGCGTTTCCTGGCGGCGCAGATCTTGGCGCATCTGGATGGCGACCTGTGGTTGGACTGCGCGCGCGGGGCGAACGCGGGGGCGGCGTTGCTGGCGCAGGCGGCGGCGGGGCGGCTGGTGCATCCGGCCGAGGCGAACGAGGTCTTCCTGCGCGTCACCCCCGGCGAGGCCGCGTCGCTTCGCGCGCAAGGGTTCGACTTCTACGATTGGGGTCCGGGCGAGGCGCGGCTGGTCGTATCCTGGGATCAGGGTGCCGACGCGATCCGGCCGCTCGCCGACGCGATCCGGGGGTTGTGAGCTCGGGAGCTACGGGCGACACGCGCCCGCAGTCCGCGCGGCTCGCCATCCTCGTGCCGTTCGCGGTCGTGACGCTGATCTGGGGATCGACCTGGATCGTCATCCGCGACCAGTTGGGCGTGGTGCCCGCGACCTGGTCGGTCTCATACCGGTTCGTCGTGGCCGGTCTCGTCATGGCGGGATGGGCGCTGTGGCGGCGCGATCCGTGGACGCTTGGGCCGCGCGGCTGGCTATTCGCTGGGGCTACCGCGATGTTTCAATTCTGCGGCAACTTCAACGCGGTGTACCAGGCGGAGCATTACATCACCTCCGGGCTGGTGGCGGTGACGTTCGCGCTGTTGCTCGTACCGAACTCGGTATTGGGGCGGGTGTTCCTCGGGCAGCGGCTGGGACGGCGGCTGATCGCCGGGTCGGCGGTGGCGGTGGCAGGGGTCGCGCTGCTGTTCACGCACGAGGTCCGGGTCGATCCGAACGGCGCGGGCGTCGTCGCGGCGGGCATCGCCTGGACGCTGCTGGGCGTGCTGTCCGCGTCCGCGTCGAACGTCATGCAGGCGACCGCGACCGCCAAGCGGTTCGCGCCCGCGCCGCTGCTCGCGACCGCGATGCTGCTCGGGGCGGCGTTCGATGCGAGTCTCGCCTGGACGATCGACGGGCCGCCGGTTTTCGAATGGCGGTGGGGCTATGTCGCCGGCATCGCCTATCTGGGCGTGTTCGCGTCGGCGGTGGCGTTCACGCTGTATTTCGGCATCCTGCGCGTGGTCGGCCCGGCCAAGGCGGCCTATTCCAGCGTGATCGTGCCCGTCATCGCGATGCTGCTGTCGACGGTGTTCGAGAGTTATCGCTGGTCGGCGCTGGCGGCGGGCGGCGCTGTGCTGACGGGCGTGGGGCTGGTGATCGCGCTCAGCGCGCGCAGGCCGGTGCGGTAGTCGGGGTGGCGCGGAGTCCAGCCGAGCACGCGCTTGGCCTTGCCGTTCGCGACGCGGCGGTTCTCGGCGTGGAAGGCCTGCGCCATCGGCGACAGCTCCTCGACCCGCGCGGTCGGCGGTTCGGGCAGGCCGAGCAGGCGCGCGGCGAAGCGCAGCACGTCGTTCTGCGCGCAAGGCTCGTCGTCGGCCAAGTTGTACGCGCCGGGCGGAGCGCTCAGCGCGGCGATCACGCCCGCGGTGATGTCGTCGACATGGACGCGGCTGAACACCTGGCCCGGGCTGTCCACCAGCCGCGCGCGGCCGTCCCGCACCCGGTCGAGCGCGGAGCGGCCCGGGCCGTAGATGCCGGGCAACCGGAACACGCGCGCGTCCAAGGTGAGCCAGTCGGCGTCGGCGCGCGCGCGGGCGGAGCGGCGACCCGCGCCGCTCCGCGCGGTCTCGTCCACCCAGGCCCCGCCCGCGTCGCCATAGACGCCGGTCGAGGACAGGTAGCCCAGCCAGGCGGGGGAGCGGGCGAGCTGCGGACCGTAGGCGAGGAGGACGGGATCGGCGTCATCCTCCGGCGGCACCGAGGACAGGACGTGCGTGGCCGCCGCGATCTGACCCCCGACCGCCGCGTCGTCGTCGAAGCGGAGCGTGCCCGCGCGGCCGTCGCGGGTGGTCGCAGCCACCGTGCCGCCCGCGCCCGAGAAGACGGCCGCGACGCGGGTGGCGGTGTAGCCCAGGCCGAGGATCAGCAGGTGCATCGCTTATCGCGCCATCGGGCCCTTGTAGAGCGTGCCGAAATAGTCGCCCTTCACCCAACGCGGGCGCTCGGGCGCGTCGGCCAGCGCCCGGGCGATCGCGTGGTTGACGCGCACGAAGTTGACCCCCGCGGTCCAGTCGATCGGCTGGTCGATCTGGTCGCCGGGTTGATGGTAGTTGGACTTGAGGAACCGCGCGGTCGCCGCCGCGCCGTCGCCGCCGGGGCCAGGCGAGAGCGAGACGGCCGGCACGCCCTGGCGCACGAAGCTGTAATGGTCGGTGCGCACGAAGCTCGCCTGTTCGGGCTCGGGATCGGGGACGAGCGCGAAGCCCGCCGCGCGCGCGGCGGCGGCGGTGACCGGGCCGATGCCCGACCGGTCCGCGCCGAACGCGACGAGATCGCGGAAGCGATAGGTCAGGATCGGCATGTCGAGATTGACGTTGGCGACCACCGCCGGCTTGGGGACGGTCGGATAGGTCGCGAAATAGTCGGAGCCGATCAGCCCCTTCTCCTCCGCCGTCACCGCGACGAACAGGATCGAACGCTTGGGCGCCGCCCTGTCCGCCTGGAAGCGGCGCGCGACCTCCAGCATCGATGCGATGCCGATGGCGTTGTCCATCGCGCCGTTGTTGATCGCGTCCCCGTTCACGGGCCGGGTCACGCCGATATGGTCGAGATGGCCGGACAGGACGACATACTCGTTCCGCAGCTTGGGATCCGAGCCCGGCAGGAGGCCGACGACGTTGCTGCTGGGCAGCCGCTCCAGCGTGAAGCGTTGCCGGGCGGCGAGCGTCGCGGCGAGCGCGCCGGTCGGCACCGCGCGGCCCGCCTTGTCGGCGGCGAGCACGTCCGACCAATTGAGCTTGGACCCGGCGAACAGCTTGGCCGCGCCTTCCCAGCTCATCACCGCCAGCGTCGGCGCGCCGCCGTCGCGCGGGCGGCCGTCGGGGCCGGCCCAGGTGACTGCGCGCGCGTCCCAGTTGCGGTGGATGGCCGAGACCGGAATGATCCCGCGGCTCTGGTTCGATTCGATGAACACGACGCCCACCGCCCCGCGCGCGGCGGCCGCGCGGGCGCGGTCGGCGCGGTTGCCCAGATGCGCCGCGACCTCCGACGGCGGACCCTTGGGACCGCTATAGAACATAGCGACCACCTTGCCGCGCACGTCCAAGCCCCGGTAATCGTCGATCCCGAGCGCCGGATCGACGACGCCGTAGCCCGCGAACATCACGGGCGCGGACAGGTCGATCACCGCGGCCCCCGGGGTCGAGCGCAGCGTGTAGTCGGTCCCAAAGGCGAGCGTCTGCGCCGCACCCGCGCCGGTCAGCGTCATCAACGGCTCGGTCGACGGCTTGGCGACGACGAGGGGGACCGACTGGAACCATCCGTCCTTGGCGCCGGGCCGCAGCCCGGCCGCGCGCATCCGCTCGGCGACATAGGCTGCGGCCTTGTCGTAATCGGGCGTTCCCGCCTCGCGGCCGCGGAGCGCATCGGAGGCGAGATAGACGACGTGCGCCCGGAGCGCGGCCTCCTCGGGCGCGAGCGGGGGATCGGCGGCGAACGCGGGCGCGGTCGCCAGCAGCAGCGGGAGGAGCAGTTCGCGCATCGTCACTTCGCCAGGGTTCCCTTGAACAGCGTGCCAAAATAATCGCCCTTGTTCCACACCGGCCGCTCGTCCGCGTCGGCGACCGCGCGGGCGATCACGTAGTTGACGCCCACGAAGCGCGGCCCCTGGCTCCAGTCGAACGGCTGCGACAGATCGTCCGAAGGCCTATGGTAGTTGTTGAGGAAGAAGCCGTCGTAGGCCGCCTTGCCCGGGCCCTTCTGCCCCGGCCACAGGAACACCGACGGCACGCCCTTCTCCACGAAGCGGAAATGGTCGGAGCGCACGAACAGCCCCTGTT
>CAXTFF010000043.1:0-11485 GCA_964243325.1 uncultured Sphingomonas sp. | reverse complement strand
AGCGGGTGCGCGACAGGTAGCCGAGCGACGAATAGCCGGTGCCGAAATCGTCGAGCGACAGGCGGATGCCGAGATCCAGGATCCGCTCCAGCGTCCGGACCGCGCCCGTGCCCTCGCGCATGAAGACCGACTCGGTGACCTCCAGCTCCAGCCGGTCGGCGGGCAGCCCGCTGTTGGCCAGCGCGGAGGTGACGACGCTCACGAAGTCCGGGTCGTGCAGCTGGTCGGGCGAGACGTTGACGGCGATGCGGATGTCGGCGGGCCAGCGCGCCGCCTCGTGGCACGCGGTGCGCAGGACCCACTCGCCGATGGGCGCGATCAGCCGCGCCTCCTCCGCCAGCGGCACGAACTTCATCGGCGAGATCGGCCCGTATTCGGGGTGCGTCCAGCGGAGCAGCGCCTCGAATCCGGTGAGCCGCGCCGTTCCCGCATCCACGACGGGCTGATAGTTCAGGTGCATCTGTCCCTGATCGAGCGCGACGCGCAGCGCCATCTCCAAGCGGCGGCGCTCCTCCGCTTCGACGTGCAGCTGCGGCTCGTAAACGTGGTATTTGCCGCCGCCGGCGTCCTTGGACCGGTAGAGCGCCAGGTCCGCCGACCGGATCAGCATCTCGGCGGTGCGCCCGTCGCGCGGACCGAAGGCGAGCCCGACGCTGGCTCCGATATGAAGCGTATGCTGGTCGATCTCGTAGGGCCGCGACAGCGTCTGGATGATGCGCTCGGCGGTGCGTTCCACCGCTAGCGGGTCGCCCGCGTCGCGGACGACGACCGCGAATTCGTCCCCGCCCAGCCGACCGCACAACTCGTTGGCGCTCATCAGCTGGTTCAACCGCTCGGACACGCGCGACAGCAGGCGGTCGCCGATCGGGTGGCCAAGCGTGTCGTTGACCGCCTTGAAGCGATCGAGGTCGATCATCATGAACGCGCAGCGGCCGTTCCACCGGTCGGAGTCGGCCATCGCGCGCGCCAGCGTTTCGTTGATCAGCAGGCGATTGGGCAGGCCGGTCAGCGTGTCGTAGCGCGCCATGCGGTTGATCTTGTCGGCCGACGCGCGCTGCTCGGTCACGTCCGAGCCGACGCCGCGGAAGCCGCAGAACGCGCCGCGCTCGTCGAAGCGCGGAGAGGCCGCGATCTCCCACCAGCGCTCCTCGCCGCCGACATTGACGGGCAGGCGCAAGTCGCGGAAGCTGTCGCGCGTCTTCAACTTCTCGGCGAGGTCGCGAAGACCGGCGGCGAACGCGCCCGCTTCCCAGCCGGGGCCGGCGAGCACCTGGAGGAAGGGCATACCGTTGATGGTGACGGGGTCGAGTCCGCAGGCGAAGGCGAAGCGGGGCGAGGCCTTGACCACTCGGCGGGCGGCGTCGGTCTCCCACAACCAGTCGGCGCCCGCTTCCTCGAACTCGCGGAGCAGCAGGCTGACGGTCTCGTCGCGCTCGGCGAGCGCCAGCTGGCCCGCGCGGATGATCACCAGCGCCCGCGCGCGGGTGACGCAGCCGAGCATCAGGAGAGCCGTGAAGAGTAATGTCGCGGCACCGGCGGCGTAGGCCCCCGACAGGCCGACGGTGACGGCGACCGTCGCGCCGACCCCGCCGACAAAGGCGAGCGTCGACAGGGCGAGCGGAGCCATCGCTACCGCGCCCGCGGTCATCAGAACGGACAGAACCATCCACAGGCCGTAGGCGGGGGCGGTGCCGGGCTGGGCGAACAGGATCGGCGGGACGGACCAGACGACCGCCAGCGCGATCCCCTCCAGCGCGGTGTCGCGCAGCTCGCGTAGGGGCGCATAGCCGCCGTCCTCGTGATGCGCGCGCAGGCGACGGACCGCGACCGCGATCGCGACCAGGGCGGTCGCTGCGCCCCAGCCGGCGAGCAGCCAGAGCGGCAGGCTCGGCGCGAACAGGCTGGCGACGACGCCGGTCGCGATCAAGTTCGCGCCGAGCAGGAACAGCGCAAGCTCGCGACCGGCCTGGAGCTGGGAAGCGCGGACGCGGCCCCATTCGGCGGGGTCCGCGCCCTCGCGCAGGCCCACGAGGGTGCGGAAATCGACCGGGGTCGCGGCGGCGGCGGGGGCTGCGTCGGTGCTCACCCGGACGGTCGTAACGACCGTTGGTTAGCGGATGGTTCTCACAGGGTCGGCTCAGCGCAATTTACATTGCCCGCACGCCAAGCTGGCCTAGGCGTCAAGCCGCCCGCACCTCGTAGGGCCTGATCTCTCCCGCGAGATACAGGTTTCGCGCTTTCGTCCGGCTGAGCTTGCCCGAGCTGGTGCGGGGCAGGGTCCTGGGCGGGATGAGTTCGACCACGCAGTTCATGCCCGTCACCGCGCGGACGCGTTCGCGGATCTGGCCGAGCAGGCGTTCGCGTTCGCCCTCGTCCGAGCTGCGGCATTGAACGAGGACGGCGGGCGTTTCCTCGCCGCCGGACGTCGTGATCGCGAACGCGGCGATGTCGCCCGCCTTGAAACCGGGAAGCTGCTCGACCGCCCACTCGATGTCTTGTGGCCAGTGGTTGCGACCGTTGACGATGATCATGTCCTTGGCGCGACCGACGATGTAGAGGTAGCCGTCCGACAGATACCCCATATCGCCGGTGTCGAGCCACCCGTCAGCCAGGCACGCGGTGGTCGCGTCCGAATCGCGGAAATAGCCGATCATGACCGACGGCCCGGAACACCAGATCTTGCCGATCGCGCGCTCAGGCAGCGGCGCGCCGTCCTCCTCTCGCACCTCGACGCGCATATCGCGCGCGGGCCGACCGCAATTGACGATGGCGCGGTAGCGGCGCGGGTGGGCGTTGTCGTTGGCGACCCCGGGGTCTCGGCCGGAAAGCTCGGTTTCTTCGACCAGCTCGACGCGGATACCCTCGCCCGGCGGCATGATCGAGACGGCGAGCGTGGCTTCGGCCAGACCGTAGGAGGGAACGAACGCCGACGCCCTGAACCCGGCATCGGCGAAGGCATCGACGAACGCCTGCATGACGTCGGGGCGGATCATGTCCGCGCCGTTCCCCGCCACGCGCCAGCGCGACAGGTCGAAGCGGTCGGATGCGCGCGTCTGGCTGGACATCCGCCGCGCGCAGATGTCGTAACCGAAGGTGGGTGAATAAGACATGCTGGTGCCCGGATTGCGGCTGATCAGGTCGAGCCAGGCGAGCGGTCGACGCGCGAAATCCTCCGTTTTCAGGTAATCGGTCGACATCTGGTTGGCGACCGGCGACAAGAGGCAGCCGACTAGCCCCATGTCGTGATACCAGGGAAGCCACGACACGCAGCGGTCGGTGTCGATCACCTCCATGCCGTGGCTGTGCGCGGCCAGGTTGTTGAGCAGCGCGCGGTGGGTAATTGCGACGCCGTGCGGAAATCGCGTCGAGCCGCTCGAATACTGTAGATACGCCACTGCGTCCGGGCCCGCCTGCGGTAACGCCGCGTCCGGCGCGTCGCGGGTGGCGAGTTCGGTCCATTCGACCGCGATGACGCCGACCGCCTGCGCCGCCGCGCCCGCCATCTCGCCGAGTTCGGGCGGATGGAGGAGGAGGACGGGATCGCAACTGGCGAGCTGGGTGCGAAGCTGATCGATATAACTATCCTTGCCGCCGAACGAGGTCGGCAGCGGCAGCGGCACGGGCCAGGCACCGGCATAGACGACCGCGAAGAACAAGGCGGCGAAGTCGGGGCCGGTCTCCGCGATCAGCGCGACGCGGTCCTCGGGCGCGACTCCCGCCGCGAGCAGGCGGCGCGCTCCGGCCAAGGCATCGGAGCGCAGCTCGGCATAGGGATAGGCGCAGATGAGCGAGCCGCGCGCATCGTGGAAGTTGAGGCCGCGCGTGCCGGCGGCTGCGTAGTCGAGCGCTTCGCCTAGCGTCCCGAAATCGGCGAACCGGCGCGGCAGCACGTCCGCCGTCGGGGTCGGCTGGAGCGTGCGGTCGTCCTTGTGCGGTCCGATCGTCATATCCGGTGTTCCTATCCGACCTGCCCGCTGCCTTCGGCTTGAGTTTCCAAGTCGCCGAGACGCGGGCGTGCGCTTCCGATTGCGTTGGCACGGTCGCGGGTCAGTGTGGCACAAACATGACCCATGCCCCCTCCCAGGTCCGACCGGCGATCCGAACGCCGCCCCGCGCCTCCACTCGACGGTCCCAAGCTCGATCGCCTGGCCCTGCGCTATGTGGAACGGTTCGCCACGACGCGGGGGAAGCTTGCGGAGTATCTGCGCCGCAAAATCCGCGAGCGTGGCTGGGAAGGCGTGCCTGCGGATCCGGACGCGCTCGCGGAGCGCATGGCGGAGCTGGGCTATGTCGACGACCGCGCCTTTGCCGAAGCGCGCGCGCGGTCGATGACGCGGCGCGGACTGGGCGCGCGGCGGATTGCCGATGCGTTACGGCATGCGCGGGTCGGGGCGGACGATACGGAGGCGGTGACGCCAGACGTCGTCGAACAAGCGCCCGAATCGGCGTTGGCCTTTGCGCGCCGCAAGCGGATCGGGCCTTTCGCGGCCGCACCCGCCGACCGGAACCTGCGTGCCAAGCAGCTGGCAGCGATGGCGCGCGCGGGGCACGGGTACGAGCTGGCGCGGCGCATCGTCGACGCGCCGCCGGGTGGCGAGATCGACCCGGACGAGTTGCGTTAAGCAATCTGGATTTGTTGCAAGCCGCGCGGGGGATGGTTAGCACGAAAGCCCGGGGGATTAACGCATGGGCGACCTGACCTCTGCCGAAGATGGGCAGCCGGCCGTCACCGACGGCGCAGGCGACGCGCTGCGCGTCGCGGGCGTGGTCAAGTGGTTCGACGTGACCCGCGGCTTCGGCTTCGCCGTCGCCGATGATCCGGCGGTCGGCGACGTGTTGATCCACTTCTCCATCCTCCAGGCGCTGGGGCGCCGCAGCCTGCCCGAGGGCGCGCGGATCGAGGTGGTGATCGTGAGGCGCGACCGAGGGTTCCAGGCGCGCGAAATCGTCGCACTCGACTTGTCCACCGCCGCGCCGGAGCCGCCGCGCGTCAAGCCGCCGGGCGACCGGATCGACCCGGTGGCGCTGATCGACACCGCCGGGCCCTTCGAACCGATGCAGGTCAAGTGGTTCAATCGGCTGAAGGGGTACGGCTTTCTGGTGCGCGAGCGCGACGGGGCGGACGTGTTCGTCCATATGGAGACGCTGCGCCGCGCGGGGCTGATGGCGGTGGAGCCCGACCAGCCGATGCGCGCGCGCGTGGTGGAGGGGCGCAAAGGGCCGCTGGCCGTCGCGGTCGAGGACGACGCGTGAGAACTTTCCTCTGGGCCGCGCTCGCGCTGGCGGGATGCGGCGGTGAAGGCGGCGCGGGGACGCAAGGCCCGCCCGTGTTGGTCCCGGTCACGATCCGGACCGCGGACGGGTCGCAGGTATTTCGCGTGGAGCTGGCCGACAGCGCGGCCGAGCAGATCCGGGGGCTGATGTACCGTACCGACCTGAAGCCGGACGGAGGCATGCTGTTCGCGCCGTATCCGCCCGAGGGCGGTCCGCCGCGCGATGCGAGCTTCTGGATGCGCAACACGCCGTCCTCGCTCGACATCGCCTTCATCCGCGCGGACCGGACGATCGCGCGGATTTGGGAGAACACGGTACCGATGTCCGAGACCGCCCTGGCGTCGGGCGAGCCGGTCGCGGCGGTGCTGGAGGTGCCGGGCGGGCGCATGGCCGAGCTGGGCGTGGCCGAAGGCGACCGGGTCGAATGGCCCGCACCCGGCGTGTCGGCGGGCGGTTGAAGGGGCGGGCCAAGGCGGGTAAGCGCCGGTTCATGGGTTTCCTCGCATCGATCTTCACCTGGTGGAACGGCGCCACGATCGGCACGCGCTTCGGGTTGCGCGGCATGAAGCGGGTCGGCGACGACGAGCTCGGCAATGCCTATTACGAAGGCGCGCCGCGCACGGACGGGCGCAACCAGCGCTGGGTCATCTACCAGGGATCGAACGACGCCAGCCGGGTGCCGCCCGAATGGTTCAGCTGGCTGCACCATCAGATCGACGCGGTGCCCGCCATCGCCATGCCGCCCGCGCGGGCGTGGCAGAAGCCGATGGTACCCAACATGACGGGGACGCCGCTCGCCTACCGCCCGCAGGGCGCGTTGGAGAAGGGCGGCAAGCGCGCGCAGGTCGCAGGCGATTACGAAGCCTGGACGCCCGAGGGATGAACGGGCGCATGGCCGCCGCGGCGCTGGTCGCGGCGGCGGTGATCGGGACGAGCGGCTGGTTCGGGTACCGCGCGGCGATGGACGGCGACGCGCCTGCGGCCGTGCAGACGTTGCCCGACGAGGCGGAGGGCGGCGGCGAGGTGATCGGCGATGTCGAAACGGTGCAGGCGGGCGAGGCGCAGCCCGTGGACGCGGGATCGACGCCGATGCGTGAGCGGGTCGCGATGCTGGGACTGCTCAACAAGCGCAACGGCTTGGCGCGCGACCTGACGCTCCGGCCCGGGCAAGCGGTGCGGCTGGGCGACACGGTTGTCCGCTTGCGCGCCTGCGAACGGACCGCGCCGTGGGAGGCGGAGGAGCTGACGGGCGCCTTCGTCCAGTTCGACGTGCGCGAGGCGGACCAGCGGTGGAGGCGAGCCTTTTCCGGGTGGCTTTACAAGGAGCGGCCGGGGCTGAACGTCGTCCAGCACCCGGTCTACGACGTTTGGGTCAAGAGCTGCGCCACCGCCTTTCCCGACAGCGGGCCGGACACGGTGACGCTCGACGCGGGCGCGGCGTCCGGCGCAGTGAAAGGTGGGGCGTCGAGCCGGTCGAGCGCGCGGAAGTCGCCCGCGCCCGCGCCCGACAGCGCGAGCGAGCGGCCGTCCGAGCCCGACAGCGCGGCGCCCAGCAACTCGATATAGCGTTTGCGGCCGATCTCGACCGCGCCGAGCCTAGCGAGGTGGTCGGTCTGGAACTGGCAGTCGAGAAGCGTGAAGCCGCCGACCCGCAGGCGCGCGACGAGCCAGGCGAGGGCGACCTTCGAGGCGTCGGTGGCGCGGCTGACCATCGACTCGCCGAAGAAGGCGCGGCCGAGCGCGAGGCCGTAAAGCCCGCCGACGAGCCGGTCGCCATCCCAGCACTCCACCGAGTGCGCGAAGCCGCGCGCGTGCAGTCGCAGGAAGACCTGCTCGATGTCGGTGTTGATCCACGTCTCCGGCCGGTCGTCGACGGCCTCCGCGCATAGGCTCAGCACGTCTGCGAAGGCCTGGTCGCCGGTGACACGGAACCGGTCGGAGGCGACGACCTTGCGGAGCGAGCGCGAGAGGTGGAAGCCGTCCAGCGGCAGGACCGCGCGGCGGCGCGGTTCGACCCATTGGACGCCCGCCGCGTCGCGGTGGTCCGCCATCGGAAACACGCCCACCGCATAGGCGCCGAGCACCAGATCGGGATCGAGCGGAACGGCGCGCACGCTCAAGCGGCGAGGCGACGTTCGACGGCGCGCCAGAGCTCGACGAAGGCGAGCGCGGCGGCCGAGCGGGGAGCGAACGCACCGATGGGAGAGCGGTCGGCCGCGGCCGCTTCCGCGCCGCTCGCCATCGGAATGACGGGCCAGTCTGGCTCGGCGCGGAGCGCGTCGGCATGGAGGCGACGGCGGCGGTCGACCATGGAATGGACGGGAAGCACGGGCGTGCGGCCGCGCAGGTAGTCCAGCACCTCGAGATAGGCGCGCGTGGAGAGCGCGGAGGGAACCACGGGCACGACCACGAGATCGGCGGCGCGCATCGCCTGGTCGGCGGTCTCGGTCAGCCCCGGCGGGCAGTCGAGCAGGACGCGGTCGTGATCCAGGCCGTCGATCAGGCGGCCGAGGCGCTTCTTCTTGTCGAGATCGTGGAGCAGGTGGTCGAGGCCGCGCAGCGACTGGTCGGCGGGCAGCAGGTCGAGCCCGGGATAGGCGGTGGGACGGACGAGCCTGTCGGGTTCGACGTCGCGCGAGAACACGGCCTGCGCGCGGTCGCGGCGTCGGTTCTCCGGGCGGTCGTCATAGAGGATCCAGCTGGCGGCCGCCTGCGGATCGAGGTCCCAGAGCAGCGTCCGCCGGGAGGAGCGGACCGCCGCCGCCCAGGCGAGATTGACCGCAAGCGTGGTCTTCCCCACGCCGCCTTTCAGGGAATAGATCGCCACGGTCGCCATGCGCGGCGATCGTGCCGCGACGCCCGCTTGCGCGCAAGCGTCGCGGGCGTTGAGATCAGCCGCGGCAGCTCTGGGCCGGCTTGCCGGGCTGGGCGAGGGTGACGGTGTCGGGGCCGCCGGTCAGCGACCAGCCGCCGTCGGCGACGAGCGGCTCGCCCGCCGCCGGAGCGCGGAGCGTCGTCGCCGTCCCGCCCTCCTCCGTGCGGACGAACGCCTGGGCGTCGCCCTCGAAGAAGGTGACGTAGGCGAGGCTGTTGTCCTTGCAGCGCAGCGTCTTCTCCGCCTTGATCGCGGGCGGAAGCGCTACCGGCGGCGCGGCGGCGAGCTCGTTCGCCATGGGGTCGGGGTTGGTGTCGACCACTTCGACCGTTGGTTGCTGACAGGCGGTGAGCGCGAGGAACACCGCGGCGGTGACGAAGGCTGGGGGGAGGATGGTTCTCATGGCGCGGCGGCGCTTGGGCGACGCGGCGACGGGCGTCAAGCCGCGCTTTAGCCCATAACGCAACCGCTTGGCTTGCCCGGCCGACGCGCGCGCGGCATTGGGGCGGGGCATGACCATCGTTCCCGACACGCTCGCGCTTATCGGCCACACGCCCCTCGTCCGGCTTTCCGGGCCGAGCGCGGCGGCGGGTGCCGAGATCTTCGGCAAGTGCGAGTTCGCCAACCCCGGCGCGTCGGTGAAGGACCGCGCCGCCCTGTTCATCGTCGAGGACGCCGAGGCGAGCGGGCTGCTCCAGCCGGGCGGGACGATCGTCGAGGGGACGGCGGGAAATACCGGCATCGGCCTGGCGCTGGTCGCCAACGCCAAGGGGTACAAGACGATCATCGTCATGCCCGAGACGCAGAGCCGCGAGAAGATGGATACGCTCCGCGCGCTGGGCGCGGAGCTGGTGCTGGTGCCGGCCGCGCCGTTCTCGTCGCCGTGCCACTTCGTCCACCAGTCCCGGCGCATGGCCGAGGAGACGCCCGGCGCGGTGTGGGCCAACCAGTTCGACAACGTCGCCAACCGCCGCGCGCACATCGTGGGCACCGCCGAGGAGATCTGGGCGCAGATGGACGGGCGGATCGACGGCTTCACCTGCGCGGTCGGCACGGGGGGAACGCTGGCGGGCGTGGGAATGGGGCTGAAGGCCAAGGACGAAGGGGTGACGATCGCGCTGACCGACCCGGACGGGGCGGCGCTGTACGAGTTCTACGCGAACGGCGAGCTCAGGAGCGAGGGGAGCTCGGTCGCCGAGGGGATCGGGCAGGGGCGGATCACGGGCAATCTGGAGGGCGCGCCGGTCGATACGCAATTCCGGGTGTCGGACGCCGAAGGCTGGGACTGGGTCAGGCGGCTGCTGGGCGAGGAGGGGCTGTGCCTGGGGCTGTCGGCGGGGATCAACGTCGCCGGCGCGGTCCGCCTGGCGCGCGCGCTGGGGCCGGGATCGCGGGTGGTCACCATCCTGTGCGACACGGGCTTCCGGTACCTATCGACGCTGCACAACCCCGAGTGGCGCGCGGCCAAGGGGCTTCCCGCCTGATCCGAGCCGGCGGTCGGATCGACAGGGCGTCCGATCCGGGCTAGTTCCAACCCGGTAATGAAACGGGTCGCCGACGAGAAAGCGCAGGCCATGCAGCGCGTCCGGGTGGGGATGATCGGGCTGCTGGCGGTCATCCTGCTGATCGGGCTCGCCTCCGCGCTGCTGTCGGGGGTGCGCGACGACCGGGCGCAGCAGGCGGCGGGCGGGAGCAACGCGGCGGTGGTCGCGAACATGGCCGCGATCGACACGGCGCTCGGGAACGAGTCGGACGAGCCGCTGGCCGATCTGGGCGTCGCGCCCGGATCGGCCAGCGTGGACGCGGGCGGGAACGGGCAGGCGCGCTGAGGCGAACCAGAACAAACTGACCTATGTGGCGGGTGCCTCGGTCCCCCACGGGTGGGGCCCGCCCCGGCGAGTTATCCCCAAATATCCCGTAATCTCCCGTTGCGTCCCGGCGGGGTGTTGGATAGACCCAAATCACAACGGGGCAGACTCAATCGTTCGCTGGAAACAGGGGCGGTCCGCGGCATGGGTCGGGGACCAAGGACGACGGGTCGCGCGCTTCGCGGATGTGAGGACGGGGTGTCGGATCGGCGTCTGTATCAGGGTGGAGGGCTCGGGCTGGTGGACGACAAGGGTCGGGTCGCCATCCCCAACGCGCTCCGCTCGATCCTGGCCGAGAACGCGCCCCGGCCCGACGGCAAGGACGGCGGCACCATCATCGTCGCGGTGCACGAGGACCAGCCCTGCCTGATGGCGTACGACCCCGCCTACCTGGCCGAATTGAAGGTCGAGCTGGACCGACGCGTCGAACTGTCGCGCGGGGCGGACGGCAAGGTCGATCCCAACATCAAGCGCGGCGGCGCGAACGGCGAGGCGGTGCCGTTCGACGGGTCGGGGCGCTTCATCATGCCGGGCTTTCCGCGGTTCCACGCCGGGATCGGGGCCAACGCGTTCTTCTGGGGCACGTTCGACTATATCGAGATCTGGGACCCCAAGACGCTGCTCGAGACGCCGGGCGTCGCGCCGGCGATGGTGTCGGCCTGCCGGTACCATTGCCAGGAAAAGGGGATCGCCCTGTGACCCCCGACTCGCCCCACGTCCCGGTGCTGCTGGACGAGGTGGTCGGCGCGCTCGCGCCCGCGCCCGGCGCCCTGATGGTCGATGCGACCTTCGGGGCGGGCGGCTACACGCGCGCGCTGCTGGCGCGCGGCGCGGCGGTGATCGCGTTCGACCGCGATCCGGACGCGATCGCGGACGGCCGCGCGCTGGAGGCGGAGTCGGCGCTGCGGCTGGTCCATGACGACTTTTCCGGGATCGAGCGCGGGGTCGACGCGCCCGTGGACGGCGTGGTGATGGACGTGGGCGTGTCGTCGATGCAGCTCGACCGGGGCGAGCGCGGCTTCTCGTTCCAGGCGGACGGGCCGCTCGACATGCGGATGAGCCAAGAGGGGCCGAGCGCGGCGGACTTCCTGAACGAGGCGGACGAGGGGGCGATCGCCGACGTCATCTACCGGTACGGCGAGGAGCCCAAGTCGCGGCGGATCGCGCGGGCGATCGTGGACGCGCGGCCGCTGACGCGCACGGGCGAGCTGGCCACCGTCGTGCGCCGGGCCCTGGGGCACCGCCCGCACGACAAGAAGGACCCGGCGACGCGCGTGTTCCAGGCGATCCGCATCCACGTGAACCGGGAGCTGGGCGAGCTGGCCGACGGGCTGGCGGCGGCCGAGCGCGTGCTGAAGCCCGGCGGGCGGCTGGCGGTGGTCACGTTCCATTCATTGGAGGACCGGCTGGTGAAGCGGTTCCTGCGCGATCGGTCGGGGGCGAGCCCAGGCGGTTCGCGCCACCTGCC
>CAXTFF010000042.1:0-11593 GCA_964243325.1 uncultured Sphingomonas sp. | reverse complement strand
GTCGACGACCCAGCAGAACTTAAACACGCCCTCTTCGATCAGCGCGAGTTCCTCACCCACCCGCGTCCGCGCCGCACCTGCCAGCTTGGCTGTCGCCAGCTCCTTGCCGGCCGCGAAGAACACGCCGTCGTCCGGCCCCAGCCCAAGCGCTGCGACCAGCGCGGCGGTGCCTTCCGGACCATGGTTCTTGGCGATCGGACCGCCGGCCTCACCACCCTTCATGTTGATATAGCCCAGGCCTGCATGGCCCGCTGCGCGCGCCCAGTCATTCATGTCGTCGAAGAACTTGCGGCTCCTGGCGCCCGCGCCCGGCGCCGGGATCGCGCGCACGACGCCCCCGCCCTCGACGATGCGCGCGAACAGGCCGAACCCGCTCTCGCGGAAATGGTCGGTCACGTCGGTGATCTCGATCGGGTTGCGCAGGTCCGGCTTGTCCGATCCGAAGCGGAGCATCGCGTCCCGGAACGCGATCCGCGGGAACGGTGCCGGCGTCACCGTCTTGCCCTTCGAGAACTCCTCGAACACGCCGTGCAGCACCGGCTCGATCGCGGCGAACACGTCCTCCTGGGTGACGAAGCTCATCTCGAAATCGAGCTGGTAGAACTCGCCGGGCGAACGGTCGGCGCGCGCGTCCTCGTCGCGGAAGCACGGCGCGATCTGGAAATAGCGGTCGAACCCCGCCACCATCAGCAACTGCTTGAACATCTGCGGGGCTTGCGGGAGCGCGTAGAACTTGCCGGGATGGACGCGGCTGGGGACGAGGTAATCGCGCGCGCCCTCGGGGCTCGACGCGGTCAGGATCGGGGTCTGGAACTCGGTGAAGTTCTGCTCGATCATGCGGCGGCGGATCGACGCGATGACCGACGAGCGGAGCATGATGTTGGCGTGGATGCGCTCGCGGCGGAGGTCGAGGAAGCGGTAGCGCAGCCGGATGTCCTCGGGGTACTCGGCCTCGCCCGCGACGGGCATGGGCAGTTCCTGCGCGGCGGACTGGATCGTGACGGCGCTCGCGAACACCTCGATCGCGCCGGTCGCGAGACCGCTGTTGACGGTGGCTTCCGACCGGCTCTTGACGACGCCGTCGATCGTCAGGACGGATTCGGCGCGCACCGACTCCAGCACGCCTAGCGCGGGGGAGTCGCCGTCGGCGACGATCTGGGTGATGCCGTGATGGTCGCGCAGATCGACGAACAGCACGCCGCCGTGATCGCGCCGGCGGTGGACCCAGCCCGACAGACGGACGGTCTGGCCGACGTCGGCGGTGGAAAGCGCGGCGCAGTCGTGGGTGCGGTAGGCGTGCATATGGCTTCTCTCTTCTCGTCGCCCCGGCCTTGAGCCGGGGTCCCGCTTCTTCGATCGTGGCGGCTGGACAAAGCGGGACCCCGGGTCAAGCCCGGGGTGACGGAAGGAGGGTCGAGCGCGTGTCCGACACCCGCTTTGTCAACCCGGCCCGCCCGCGCTAGTGACGGGCGATGCACGTACATCCGCTCATCACCGACAGCGCGACGCTCGCCAACCTCTGCGTCCGGCTGGCCCAGTCCCCGTTCGTCACCGTCGACACCGAATTCATGCGCGAGTCGACCTTCTGGCCCGAACTGTGCCTGATCCAGGTCGCGAGCGAGGAGGAAGCCGCGGCGATCGATCCGATGGCGCCCGGCATCGACCTGAAGCCCCTGCTCGACCTGATGACCGAGAACGAGGACGTGCTGAAGGTCTTCCACGCGGGCGGGCAGGATATCGAGATCGTGTACAACCTGACGGGCAAGACGCCGCATCCGCTGTTCGACACGCAGGTCGCGGCCATGGCGCTGGGGCAAGGCGAGCAGATCGGCTATTCGAACCTGGTCGACAGCTGGCTGGGCGTCCAGATCGACAAGGGCGCGCGCTTCACCGACTGGTCCAGGCGGCCGTTGGACGAGCGGCAGGTCGACTACGCGATCGGCGACGTCACGCACCTGTCGGCGATCTTCCCCAAGATGCTCGAGCGGTTGAGGAAGACCGGGCGCGGCGGGTGGCTCGACCAGGAGATGGAGCGGCTGGCGGACCCCGCCCATTACGAGAACGACCCCGATCTCGCCTGGAAGCGCGTGCGCGTGAACAGCCGCAAGGCCGACGTGCTGGGACGCCTCAAGGCGATCGCCCGCTTCCGCGAGCTGGAGGCGCGGGGCAAGGACCTGCCGCGCGGGCGCATCGTCAAGGACGAGACGCTGGCCGACCTGGCGGGCCATGCGCCCAAGCGGCAGGCGGACCTGGCCAAGGTGCGCGGGTTGTCGCCGGCCTGGGCGCACAACGAGATCGGCGCGCGGCTGATGGCGGCGCTCGACGGCGCGCGGCCGCTGCCCGAGGCGGAGATGCCGCCGCGCGACGACCGCAAGCCGGGGCTGGGCAAGGAGGGATCGCTGGTCGCCGACCTGCTCAAGCTGCTGCTCAAGATCCGGTCGCGCGACATCGACGTGGCGTCCAAGCTGTTGGCGCGCAGCGACGAGCTGGAGGCGTTGGCGGCGGGACAGCGCGATGGGTTGGCGATGCTGGAGGGGTGGCGGTTCGACCAGTTCGGGCGCGACGCGCTCGATCTGGTCGAGGCGCGGCTGGCGTTCGCGGTGGTGAACGGGAAGCTGAAGATGACGCGGGCGGAGGCGGCCTAGCCCGCCAGGACGGGCGCTCGGCCGAGGAACGCGGCGAGCGCGGCGTGGCGTTTCTCGACCGCCTCGCCGTAGAGCGCGCGGTCGGGGGCGGGCAGGTGCAGCGTGAGCGCCGCGCCGTCGTCGACGAGGCGTGACCGTTCGAGCGGGCCCGCCACGCCGCCGCTCAGGCGTTGGCCGAGGCGGATCGCCAGACCCCAGGCGACAGCCTCCCGGAGCCGGACCGGCGAGGCGAGGCGGTCCAGCGGTTCGGGGCTGGCGACGCCGCCCGCCAGCGCGGTGGCCAGGCACTGCGCCAGCGCCGCGCGGCCCGCGCCGTCGATCGCGACCCAGGAGCCGTGGAGCGCGGTCTCGATCCCGCGTTCGGCGCGGAAATCGGGGTTGGCGTGCCAGCCGACATCGGCGAGCAGGCAGGCGGCGTGGCGCAGGCGCGCGCCGTCGCCGGGCCTTTCGGAAGATGGGGCCGCGAACAGCGGCGCGATCCAGCGGTCGAGCAGGTCGCCATGTTCGGGAAAGCGGCCGAGCAGGCGGCCCTCCTCGCGCGCGCCGACGATCAGCGGATCCTGCCTGCGCGTCTCCGCGTCCAGAGCGCCGTGGAGCAGGCCCTCGCGCAGGCCGAACGAGGAAACGACGGTGCTCGTCGCGCCGAGCCGGCGGAGCAGGACCGTCAACAGCGCGGCGGCGTCGCCGAGCAGGCCCGCGCGCGTCGAGTTGATGCCGGCGATCTCGCGGAGCCGGGCTTTCGGGAGCGGCGCGATGATGCTCTCCAGCTCGGCGATGCGCGCCGCGGTCAGCCGGTATTGGTGGATGACCGGGAGCGGGTAGCCCGTCAGCGCCATGTCGAACTTGGCGAGCGCGCGCCACGAGCCGCCGACGAGATAGAGCGGCAGGCCGCGGCCCTTCCCCGCCCAGCCCGCGTCGTCGATCATCGCGGCGACCTGGCGCTCGAAGTTCGCCGGACCCCATTCACGGTGCTTGGCGATGCGCAGGACGCCGAGCGTCAGCGAGACGCGCTCGCCGACGCGGCCCTGCCCGACGCGGACGAGTTCCAGGCTGCCGCCGCCCAGGTCGCCGACGATGCCGTCGGCGTCGGGGATGCCCGACAGCACGCCCTCGCCCGCCGCCAGCGCCTCCCGCTCGCCGGGAAGGATCTCGACGGCGAGGCCCAGCCGCTCGGCCTGGGCGATCAGCTCGGCCCCGTTCGACGCGTCGCGGACGGCGGCGGTGGCGACGGTGCGGAGCGTCTCCACCTCCATCACCCGCGCGATCGCGGCGAAGCGGGCGAGCGCGACCGCCGCCTTGCGGAGCGCGCCGGGCTCGATCGCGCCGGTCGCGGCGAGGCCTCGGCCCAGGCCCGCCATGACCTTCTCGTTGAACAGGATCGCGGGGAGGCGCGCGGGGCCCTGATAGACGACGAGGCGGATCGAGTTGGAGCCGATATCGATGATCGCGGTGCGCGGACGCGGCTCGACCGGAGCGAGCGCGCGGCTCGTCGCCGGGGTCCCGATCCCGTTCAACGCCGGCGCCGGAGCGACAAGGTCGGGACTTCGCCGCTGGTGTCGAGCGCCGCGCCGCGTCCAGACAGCGACGGGTTGGTCATGAAATAGCGGTGGAGGTTGAACGGCCGGTCGCCGGGTTCGACGCGGCGGTAGTCGCCGTCGGGGCCGAGCACCCAGCTCTGCTCGTTGTCGATGAGGTTGGCGACCATGACCTGGTCGAGGATCTGGTCGTGGACGGTCTCGTTGACGATCGGCAGCATGTATTCGACGCGGCGGTCGAAATTGCGCGGCATCCAGTCGGCCGACGAGATGAACACCTTGGCGCCGTCGCCCGGCAGCGGGGCGCCGTTCCCGAACGTCCAGATGCGGCTGTGTTCCAGGAAGCGGCCGACGATCGACTTGACCCAGATGCGGTCGGACATGCCGGGCACGCCCGGGCGCAGGCAGCAGATGCCGCGCACGACCAGGTCGATCTCGACGCCCGCGCCGCTCGCCTCGTACAGTTTCTCGATCAGTTCGGGGTCGACGAGCGAGTTGACCTTGACCCAGATGCTCGCGGGGCGGCCGGCGCGGGCGTGGGCGATCTCGGCGTCTATCAGCTCGACCAGGCGCGGGCGCAGGTCGCGCGGCGACAGGGCGAGGCGGTTGAGCGCGCGCGGCTCCACATAGCCGGTGATGTAGTTGAACATCTGCGCGGCGTCCTGGCCGAGGTCGGGATCGGCGGTGAAGAAGCTGAGGTCGGTATAGATGCGCGCGGTGACGGGATGGTAGTTGCCCGTGCCGAAATGGCAGTAGGTGCGGAACTCGCCGCCCTCGCGCCGGACGACCATCGACACCTTGGCGTGGGTCTTCCAGTCGATGAATCCGTACACGACCTGGACGCCCGCGCGCTCCAGCGCGGACGCCCAATAAAGGTTCTGTTCCTCGTCGAAGCGCGCCTTGAGCTCGACGATCGCGGTCACGGACTTGCCCGCCTCGGCGGCGGCGATCAGCGCGTTGATGATCGCGGACTGCTTGCCCGCGCGGTAGAGCGTCTGCTTGATCGCGACCACGTCCGGGTCGGCGGCGGCCTGTTTCAAAAAGGCGATCACCACCTCGAACGTCTCGTAGGGGTGGTGGACCAGGATGTCCTTGGACCGGATCGCGGCGAAGCAGTCGCCGCCGAACTCGCGGATGCGCTCGGGGAAGCGGGGCGCGAAGGCGGGCCATTTCAGGTCCGGCCGATCCTCCTCGATCAGCGCGTCGAGGTCGTTCAAGCCGAGGAACGAACCCGATTCTGTGACGATCGCGCCGCCCGCGCCCAGCTCGTCCTTCAGGATCGCGGCGAGCTCGTCGGGCATCCCCGTCTCCAGCTCCAGCCGGATGACGCGGCCCCGCCTGCGGCGTTTGATGGCGTTGGCGAAATAGCGGACCAGGTCCTCCGCCTCCTCCTCGATCTCGATGTCGCTGTCGCGCAGGACCCGGAACTCGGCCGCGCCGCGCACGGCGTAGCCGGGGAAGAGCAGCGCGGAGAAGCGTTTCACGACCGATTCGGTGGCGACATAGCGCGCGGGGTCGCCGGGCAGGCGGACGAAGCGCGGCATGGTCGCCGGAAGCATGACCAGTTCGCGGATGGGTTCGTCGTCCGAGTCGCGGACGAGGTCGAACATGACCGCCAAGCCGCGGTTGGGCATGAACGGGAACGGGTGCGCGGGATCGAGCGCCTGCGGGGTCAGGATCGGGAAGATCTGCCGCAGGAAGTGCTGCTTGAGCCAGACCGCGGCCTCCTCGTCGATCTGGCGGCTGCCGAGCACGTGGATGTCCGCCCCGCCCAGCTCGCGGCGGAGGTCGCGCCATACCGCCTGCTGCGACGCCATCAGCGCGTCGGCCTCCGCGATGATCGCGCTCAATTGCTGGCCGGGCGTCATGCCGTCGGCGGACAGCCGCTCGACGTCCTGCGGCTGCTGGCCTTTCAGCCCCGCCACGCGGACCATGAAGAACTCGTCGAGGTTCGAGCCCGAGATCGACAGGAAGCGCAGCCGTTCGAGCAGCGGATGCGCGCGGTTGCACGCCTCCTCCAGCACGCGGCGGTTGAAGGCGAGCCAGGACAGCTCGCGGTTGAAATAGCGGCCCGCCGGCGCGGTCGCGGCGAAGGGATCGTCGTCGGCGTCGGCGAGGCGGCTCAAGTGCGCGGGACGGGTCATGACGGGTCGGGCTCCGCCGGGGCCAGCAGCCCGGCCTGGGTTAGGGTATCGCGTGCGAGGGGAATGGATAGGCCGCGCCGCCGTTCCATCGCGCGCGCGTCCAGCGCGTCGACCGCGCGCATGGCGGCCAGGTGACTGCGTTCCAGCCTCGCGCCCAGCCAGTCGACCAGACCGGGCCGCGCGTCGAGCCCGCGCCGGGCGAGCTGCCGCTCCAGCAGCGCGCGGAACAGCGCGTCGTCGGGCGGTCCGATCTCCGCGACCGGGCAGGCGGCCAGCCGCGAGCGGAGGTCGGGGAGCTTCAGGCGCCACTCGCTCGGACGCCGCTCGGCGACGAGCAGCAGCGCCGTGCCCCGCTCCTGCGCGCGGTTCCAGGCGTGGAACAGATCGGCCTCGGGCAGGCGCTCGGCGTCGTCGATCAGCGCGCCGCCCGTCTTCCCGACGAAGATGCGCGCGAGCAGGCTCCGGCCCGACTTGCGCGGACCGATCAGCAGCGCGGTGCGGACCGGCCACTCGTCCGGGCGTTCCAGCTGCCGGACCGCCCGCTCGTTGGAGGCTCCGACCAGGAACGCGTCGGCCCCGGGATCGGCGGGCCAGGCGAGCGGCAGGGCGAGCTGGCTCATTCCGCCGGCGGCGGCGCGGCGGTCGGAGCGGGCGCGCCGCGGCGGATGCGGAGCGACTGGCCGCCGCCCGTCACCTGGAACCCGCGCGCCTGGAGCGAGGCCGCCAGCGCCGCCGGATCGCCGTCATAGGCGACGCGCATCAACGAGACGCCGCCGAGCGCGAGGCTGGTCGTCGTGGCCGAACGCACGCCGACGAGGCCGCGCACCGCCGCCTCCGTCGCCGCGACCGCGGCGGCGTCGGGCGTCTCGAACTGGATCGTCACCGCGATCCCCGCGCCGGCGGGGATGGAACCGTCGGCCGGGAGCGAGCGGATCACCGTGTCGAGCGTCGGGGTGGGCGTCGCGGTCGGCGTCGGGCTGGGCGGCGGGAGCAACGTCGGGTCCGGGCGCAGCACGCCGCTCCGCAACGCCCCCTGATAGAGCGCGTCCACGCGCGCGACGCCCGCGTCGAGCAGCTGCGGCAGGCCCGCGGCGCTCCCCACCCGGAGCGAGAAGCCGCCGAGGTACCTGTTGTCGGGCCCCCAGCGCGCCTGGAACGCGCCGACGACCGGGCCGCCGGGATATTGACGGTAGAGCCTGACCACCGGGATCACCACGTCCGACGCGCCGTACTGGTCGATCACCGCCCGCCACCAGCGTCGCCCGGGCCGGCTCACCTGGCCCGCGTTCAGGATCAACGGGTCCGCGCCGGTGCCCGCGGGCCGCACGTAGTCGACGATGCTGTTGCCCGTCCGGTAGCGCGCCCAGGCCTGCTGCCACTGCGTCCGGGCCTCGAACACCTGCCCCACCCCGCCCGAATATTGGACGGGGATGACGAGCATCGGCGCCGACCGCGTCGCGCCCGTCGCGATGCCGAGCAGCGACCCGACCCGGCCCCGGTCGAACAGCACGCCGAGCCGCGCGACGTAGCGCGTCGGCCCGATCTGCTCGCGCTCCACCACGATGGCGGACACGAGCTGGTCGAGCGTGCCGTCCGACACCCCCGCCCCGCCCGCGCCCAGGCGGCTCGAAAGCTGCGCCCACGCCTTGCGCTGCGCGACGCGCCAGCCGCCGTAACGCGCCGCTTCGGGGGTCTTGGCCGCGACGTCGACGGCGACGCCCGTCACCTCGAAATCGCCCGAGCTGTCGATCGGCGCGACGCCGCGGTCGCCGCCCTCGATCTGGGCGAGGCCCGCGCCCGCCGCGGCGAGCAGTGCGGCCGCCCCTGCGTATGATAGCGCGGCCGCGCGGGCGGGGCGGAACGCTGTCGAGCGGGGCTGATCCATGATGCCCGGCCTTTTGGCGAAGCGGGCGTGGAAATCCAAGCGCGTTCTCGGTAGGCGCTTGGGTCATGACCGACACCGAACCGTACACCTACGCCAAATCGGGCGTTTCGATCGCGGCGGGCAACGCGCTGGTGCGCGCGATCGGCCCGCTCGCCCGGGCGACGCGGCGGCCGGGCGCGGACGCCGAGTTGGGGGGCTTTGGCGGGCTGTTCGACCTGAAGGCCGCCGGGTTCCACGACCCGCTGCTCGTGGCGGCCAACGACGGCGTCGGCACCAAGCTCAAGCTCGCGATCGAGTACGACCGGCATGCGGGCGTCGGCATCGACCTTGTGGCGATGTGCGCCAACGACCTGATCGTGCAGGGGGCCGAGCCGCTGTTCTTCCTGGATTACTACGCCTGCGGCAAGCTCGACCCGGCCGTCGCCGAACAGGTGGTCGCCTCGATCGCGGAGGGCTGCCGTCAGGCGGGCTGCGCGTTGATCGGCGGCGAGACCGCCGAGATGCCGGGCATGTACGCCGAGCGCGATTACGACCTGGCGGGCTTCTGCGTCGGCGCGGTCGAGCGCGAGCGGCTGTTGACCGGCGACCGGATCGCGCCGGGCGACGCGATCCTCGGCCTCGCCTCGTCGGGCGTCCATTCCAACGGCTTCTCGCTCGTCCGGCGGCTGGCGGCGGACCGGGGCTGGAAGCTCGGGCGGCCGTCGCCGGTCGATCAGGACCATCTGCTGATCGACACGCTGCTCGCGCCCACGCGCATCTATGTGGCGAGCCTGCTCCCGCTCCTGCGCGACGGCCGGATCAAGGGGCTGGCGCACGTCACGGGCGGCGGGCTGCTGGAGAACGTGCCCCGCGTGCTGCCGGGCGGCGCCCACGCCGTGATCGACGCCGACGACTGGCCGCAGACGCGGCTGATGGCGTTCCTCCAGGCGCAAGGAGCGATCGAGCCCGAGGAGTTCGCGCGGACCTTCAATTGCGGGATCGGCATGGCGGTGGTCGTCGACGCGGACGGGGCCGACGCGGTCGCGGCGGCGCTGGAGGCGGCGGGCGAGACGGTGTTCCGCATCGGCCGGATCGAGGAAGGCGCGCGCGGCTGCACCGTGCGCGGATCGGCCGAGACCTGGAGCGCGCGCGCCGACTGGACGGCGACCCATGCGGCGTGACCGGTGACCCGCGTCGGCATCCTTCTGTCCGGGCGGGGCACGAACATGACCGCGCTCGTCGAGCAGGCGCGAGGCTACAGGGTCGCGCTGGTGGCGTCCGACAAGCCGGAGGCCGCCGGGCTCGTCTGGGCCGCAGGACACGGCCTGGCGACTTTCGCGCTGTCGCCTAAGGGGATCGGCAAAGCCGCCTACGAAGTCGCGCTCGACCGGGCGCTGCGTGACGCCGGCGTCGAAGTGATCGCGCTGGCGGGCTACATGCGGCTGCTGTCCGATGGCTTCGTCGCGAACTGGCGCGGGCGCATCGTGAACATCCATCCCTCGCTGCTGCCGAAATACAAGGGGTTGGACACCCACGCCCGCGCGATCGCGGCGGGCGACGCCTCGGCCGGCTGCTCCGTCCATCTCGTGACGGAGGAACTCGACGGCGGCGAGGTGCTGGGCCAAGCGGAGGTGCCGATCCTGCCCGACGACACGCCCGACGCGCTCGCGCAGCGCGTGCTGGCGGCCGAGCACCGCCTGTATCCCCGCATCCTAACGGAGTTCGTGCGATGACCGATCTGTTGACCCAGGTACGCGAGGTCGCGCTGCAGCTGCCCGGCGCGAAGGAGCGGGCCACGCGGGACGGGGTCGAGTTCGCGGTCGAGGGCGAGCCGTTCGCCCGCGTGGCTGGCGATACCCTGTCCGTGCTCGGCGACGGGGGTTGGAGCGACCGGGCGGCTGCGGGCGACCTCGACCCGGTCCTTCTCGACGACATGGTCGCGCACGGGTGGGAGCTGGCCGCCCCGACCGGGCTGCTGGAGGCGGGCGGTCAGTGAGCGGGGAGACGCGTCGCCGCCGACGCTGGCTCAACCTGGCCGAGTTCGTCGCGGTCGCGGGCCTCCTCATCGCCGGGGTCGGAGCGTGGAACGGCTGGTCCGACCGCCGCGACGCCGCCGCCGAGAAGCGTGCCGCGGCGGCGGCGGAGGCGACCGCCCGCGCCCGCTTCGAGCTCGGAACCGAAGTGATCCGGAACGGCCGGGAGATCAGGTTGAGCGATCCGCGCCACGAGGTCCTGGACGTGGCGATCGCCTTTCCCGGCACGCTCGGGATCGCCGACCGCCGCCCCGCCCTGACGCGGATCGAGCTCGACTGGTTCGACCGGGCGCTGCTGAAGGCGACCGACGGGGCCGCGGACGAGCGCGAAGGCCGCCTGCCCGTCCTGGTGACCGCCCGCTACCAGGGCGGCGACGCCGTCCGGACCGGGTCGGCGATCCTCGACATCGTCTGGCGTACCCAAGGCCGGGTGCTGGGCGGGCGCTCGATCACGATCGAGGCGGCGCGACCGCGCGAGCGCGGCGGGTCGCGGGCGAAGATCGACGCGCTGTGGGCGCGCGAGCTGGCCGCGTCGGCTAGATAGCGCGGGCGTAGACGGGATCGGTGAAGAGCGCCGTCCCGACCTGGAAGCGGCGCTCGCCGACGATCCGGAAACCGTGCCGCTCGTAGAAGGCCCGCGCGCGCGCGTTGCCCGGATGCACGCCGAGCGCGAGCCGCGTCCGGCCCAGAGCGCGGGCGTCGGCGACCGCGCGCTCCATCAACGCCGGACCCAGCCCGGATCCTTGCGCCGTCGTGAGCACGTAGATGCGGCGCAGCTCGATCGTCTCCGGGCCGAACGCGACGGGGAAGTCGGGCGGCGTCAGCGCGGTGAAGCCGATCGGGGCGCCGCCGTCCGGATGCTCGGCCATCGTCATCGGATGGTCGGCGCTCGCGATCCACCCCGCGAAGAAGCCGGGCGAGCATCTGCCGGCGATGTGCGCGAGCATGTCGTCGCGGGACACGGCGCCCGCGTAGGTTTCGAGGAAGGTGGCCGCCGCGACGAGCGCGAGCGCGGCCTCGTCGCCCGCCTCCGCCCGCCGAAGCGACCACCGCATCAGCCGACGATCTCGTCCGGCTTGAAGAAATACGCGATTTCGGTCGCGGCGTTCTCCTCGGAGTCCGAACCGTGGACCGAGTTCGCCTCGATCGACTCCGCCAACTCCTTGCGGATCGTGCCCGCGTCCGCGTTGGCGGGGTTGGTCGCGCCCATCACGTCGCGGTTGCGCCGCACCGCGTCCTCGCCTTCGAGCACCTGGACGACGACGGGACCGGAGATCATGAAGCCGACCAGGTCGTCGAAGAAGGGCCGCTCGCGGTGGACGGCGTAGAAGCCCTCGGCCTGTTCGCGCGTCAGCCGCACCCGCTTGGACGC
>CAXTFF010000041.1:0-11659 GCA_964243325.1 uncultured Sphingomonas sp. | reverse complement strand
CAGCTCCGACTGGATCACCGAGCCGTTATAGGCGGTGTAGGTGCCGATCCATTCCGACTCGCCGTCGTCGTGCGTGAACTGAACGATGCGCAGGTCTTCCAGCCCCTTGGTCTGCGCCTGGGTGATCGGGAAGATGACGGTGCCCGACAGGGTCGAATCGCGGTGGCGATGGACGGTCACCGGCCCGCTCGGCAGCTCCTCGGCGTCGTGCGGGCCGTCCGTGTCGGTGGCGGTCGCGAAGGGCGGCTCGGGGGCGAGCAGCAACTCGTTCCCCTGGCCGATGATCGCCTCGCGGAAGGCCACGGAGGATATGTGCCCCTCGCCGACCGCGCGCAGCGACATCAGGACGCGCATCGACCCCGCCTGCATCCCCGACTGGTCGAAATGCGGCACCGCGCTCGGGTTCATGAGCGCGGCGGCGGCGTAGGAATATTCGTGGCAGAAATAGGCGCCGATCAGCTGGCGCTTCTCGTCGCTGATCGCGGCGCCGTCGAGGCTCATCAGCTCCTCGATCTCGTCGTAGCGCGTCATGAACACGCGCCTGGTCTGCCAGTGCCGCGCCTCGAAGTCCTTCAGCACGATCTCCAGCAGGCCGTGCGCCTCCGGATCGGTCATGGCGAGCACTTCGGTCACCAGCCGCTCGGTACGGCTCGGCGCGTCGCCGGTCTTGGTGAAGGCGATATGGAAGGGGCGCACCACGACCCGCGACGGGTCGGCGTGCAGCCTCAGGCGGTGGTTGAACAGATCCATCGCGCGGCGCGCCCCTTCACGAAACCATGCGTTCGCTCAGGCGGCGGCGCGGGGTGCGTGTGCCACGTCTCCAAGGTCGATGGAAAGCGTCGAAATGGCGCAATTGGCCAATTGCAGCGCCAGGATCGACTCGGCGCCCTGGTTGCGGTTCAGCCCGGTCGGCATCAATCCGTCGAAACACCCGCCGTCGCCCGTCGACGCCAGCGGCAGGTCCAGGTCGTTGACGCCCAGGAACCAGCGATAGGCGCGCCCGGCCTCCTCGACCCAGCGCGCGTCGCCCGTCGCGGCGAAGGCGGCGCGGCAGGCGTCGATGGTCGCCTGCGCCTCCAGCGGCTGCTGGTCGAAGGGCAGCGGCTCGGCATAGACGCGCCCGAAGCTTTCGGACCCGACCGCGCGGAACCGGCCCTCGGGGCTCGTCTGCTTGGCCAGGATCCAGTCGAGCGCGTCGGTTCCGCAGGCGATCAGGTCGGGGCGTTTCAGCGCCATGCCCGCCCGGATCAGCGCCTGGGGCAGCCGCGCGTTGTCATAGGCCAGCACGATCTCGAACCAGCGCCATTCGGGCCGCCGCGCCTCCTCCAGCAACGCCAGGTGCGCGTCGGGGAAGCGTTGCAGGATCTCGGTGGCGAGCCGGTGGCCCGGGCACGCTTCCAGCATCGCCGCGGCGCCCAGCATCGCGAAGGCCTGCGCGCGCGGGGAGCCGAGCTCGAACGACAGGCTGGCGGCGGTGTCGAACATCCACACCGCCCAGTCGCGGTGCTTGGCGAACTGCGCGTCGCGCGCGGCCACGCCCAGCGCCCACAGCGTGCGGCCGTTCGAGTCCTCCGACCCGACATCCTCGCACCAGCTGCGGTCGAAGCGCATGAAGTTGCGGAAGCGGCGCACGTCCGGGTTCCAGGCGTATTGCAGGAACGACGCGTAGATCGTCGTCCATTTGTCGCGCACGGCCGGATCGAGTTCGGGCATCTGCGTCATCAGGATCAGCGCGCGCGCGTTGTCGTCGATGCAATAGCCGTGGCGGCGGTCGGGGATCGAATAGATCGCGTGCTGGAACATGCCCGTCGCGTCGCTCATCCGCTCCACGGCGGCGAAGTCGGGGGCGAGCGGGCGCAGCTGTTTCGGCGCGGCGATCCGGCTCGGCCGCGCGGCGACCGCGCGCGCGACCTCGGCCATCGTCGCCTCGGCCAGCTTGGGCCAGATCATCGTGCGGCCGCGCGCATAGGCCCGCGCCGCCAGCGCGCCCCGCTCGGCGTCGTCGGCGAGCAGCCGGTCGATCTCGCGCGCGAAGCCGCCCGCGTCCTTGAAGCCGACCAGCACGCCGTGGTCGTCGGCCAGGATCTCGGTCGCATGGACGTAGGGGGTGGACACCACCGGCTTGCCAACGCCCACCGCGTAGGCGAGCGTCCCCGACGTGATCTGCGCCGGGTTGAGGTAGGGCGTCGCGTAGACGTCGGCCGCCTGCAACCGGTCGAGCAGCGTCTCGTTGTCGACGAACCCGTCCACCAGGTCCAGGTTGCGCTCGACCCCCAGCCGCGCGGCCTGCGCCTGCAGCCGCTCGCGGTACGCCTCGCCCTCGTGCGCGACGAGGTTGGGGTGCGTCGATCCGAGCACGACGTAGAGCATGTCCGGGTGGCGTGCGACGAGGCTCGGCAGCGCCTCGATCATCGTCTCGATGCCCTTGCCCGGCGACAGCAGCCCGAACGTCAGCACCACCTCGCGCCCGGCCCAGCCGAAGCGGTCCTTGAGCGTCTCGGGATCGACGAGCGCGCGGTCGGGAACGCCGTGCGGGATCACCACCACCTGGCGCGACGAGGCGCCGTAGACGCGCTCCAGTATCTCGCGCCCGCGCTCGGCCATCACGATCACGCGCGAGCAGCGGCGCAGCAGCGCCTCCATGACGCGCCGCTGGTCGTGGTCGGGCGATTCCAGCACGGTGTGGAGCGTGACCACGACGGGCAGCGTCGTCCGGTCGAGCAGCCCGAGCAGATAGTCGCCCGCCGACCCGCCATAGATGCCGAATTCGTGCTGGACCAGGATCGCCTGCGCCCCCGACGCCTCGATCAGGCGCGCCGCCTCGGCATAGGCGAGCGGGTCCTTCTCCGAGATCGCGGCGGTCACGGCATCGGGGTAGTCATAGCGGCCGGGATGGTCGTCCATCGCATACACGTCGACCGCGAGATCGGGATAGCGCGCCCGGAGCGCGTTGTGGACATCGGTGGTGAAGGTGGCCAGCCCGCACTTGCGCGGCAGATAGTTGCCGATCAGCGCGACCCGTTCGACTGCGACTTCCGCCGACTTGTTCATGCCAGGACCTTCGTTGCGGCCGCTCGCGGAGTTCGAGCTTACCGACGGATATAACATGGATCGCCCCGGAAGGTTGCAAACCTATGCTGCGACGCCACGCGAAATCGCGGGCGCGGTTCAGCCTCGACCGCGGTAGGACGCGACGCCCTGGTCGGGCAGCCACAAGTCCGCCGGCGGCGCGCCCGACTGCCAGAACACGTCGATCGGAATGCCGCCGCGCGGATACCAATAGCCGCCGATCCGCAGCCAAGTCGGCTTCATCTCGGTCCACAACCGCTCGCCGATCCCGACGGTGCAATCCTCGTGGAACGCGGCGTGATCGCGGAACGAGCCCAGGAACAGCTTCAAGGACTTGGACTCGACGATCGTCTCGGCGGGCGCGTAGTCGATCACCAGATGCGCGAAATCGGGCTGCCCCGTCACCGGGCACAGCGACGTGAACTCGGGCACCGCGAACCGCACCAGATAGCTGCGGCCGGGCCGCGGATTGGGCACGTAATCGAGCACCGCTTCGGCGGGCGAGCGGGGAAGCGGACTGGTCCGGCCGAGATGCAACGGGGTCATGGCCCACCCATATAGGGCGGCATGGCGACCCCACCAGCTTGCGACACGCCCGAAACCCCAACTCTGGTCCCCGTGCTGGGCGACCAGCTCTCCCCCGACCTGTCCTCGCTCCGGAATCGCGACAAGGCGGCCACGATCGTCCTGATGATGGAGGTGGTCGAGGAGACGACCTATGTCCGCCACCACCGCCGCAAGATCGCCTATCTGCTGTCCGCGATGCGCCACCATGCCGAGCGCTTGCGCGCCGACGGCTGGACGGTCGATTATGTCGAGCTGGACCACCCCGACAACACCGGCTCCTTCACCGGCGAGGTCGCGCGCGCCGTCGCCCGCCACGTCCCCGCGCGCATCGCGGTCACCGAGGCGGGCGAATGGCGCGTCGCGGCGATGCTCGACGCGTGGGAGACGCTGTTCGGCATCCCCGTCCAGGTCCTCCCGGACGACCGCTTCATCGCCAGCCACGCCGATTTCGACAAATGGGCCGACGGCCGCAAGCAGCTGACGATGGAGTTCTTCTACCGCGACATGCGCCGCCGCACCGGCCTGCTGATGGACGGCGAGGACCCCGCCGGCGACCGCTGGAACTTCGACAAGGAGAACAGGAAGCCCGCCAAGGCCGACCTGTTCATGCCGCAGCCGCTGTCCTTCCCGCCCGACGCGATCACGCGAGCCGTGCTCGCCCTCGTCGCCGCGCGGTTCCCCGACCACCCGGGCAGCCTCGACGGGTTCGACTACGCCGTCACCGCCGAGCAGGCGAGCGCGCAGGCGGACACGTTCTTCGCCAACGCGATGCCCGGATTCGGCGATTACGAGGACGCGATGCTGACCGGCGAGCGCCACCTCTGGCACTCGATCCTGTCGCCCTACCTCAATTCCGGCCTGCTGGACCCGCTCGACCTGTGCGAGCGCGCCGAGGCCGAATACCGCGCCGGCCGCGCGCCCCTGAACTCGGTCGAAGGCTATGTCCGCCAGATCATCGGCTGGCGCGAGTATGTCCGCGGCATCTATTGGCGCGAGGGCCCCGACTACGTCCACCGCAACTTCTTCGGGAACACCAGGAAGCTCCCCGCCTTCTACTGGACGGGCGACACCGACATGCATTGCATGGGGGACGCGCTCGGCCAGACGCTCGACACCGCGCACGCGCACCACATCCAGCGGCTGATGGTGCTGGGCAACTACGCGCTGCTGATCGGCGCGGACCCGTTCGACGTGCATCTGTGGTATCTGGAGATCTATATCGACGCCTACGAATGGGTGTCGCTTCCCAACACGCTGGGCATGAGCCAGTTCGGCGATGGCGGCCTGCTCGGCTCCAAGCCGTACGCGGGGTCGGGCAAGT
Organism: uncultured Sphingomonas sp.; assembly: GCA_964243325.1. Taxonomy (GTDB): domain Bacteria; phylum Pseudomonadota; class Alphaproteobacteria; order Sphingomonadales; family Sphingomonadaceae; genus Sphingomonas. Next base: position 6,702 of record CAXTFF010000041.1, on the reverse strand, counting down.
ACATCGACCGCATGTCGGATTATTGCGGCCGCTGCCGCTACGACGTGTCCAGGCGGACGGGCGAGGGCGCGTGCCCGTTCAACTCGCTTTATTGGGACTTCCTGGCGCGCAACGAGGACAAGCTGCGCGGCAACCGCCGCCTGTCGATGCAATACCGCACCTGGGACAAGATGGCCCCCGCCGAACGCGCCGCGACCCGCGCGCAGGCCGCCGGGCATCTCGCCTCCCTCGACGCGGCGGGCGACCCCGGTTACTGACATCCGGGCCTAACGAGGGAGCACGACATGGAAGCGTTGGTTTCGACCGAGTGGCTGGCCGGGGAAGCGGGCGCGCCCGACGACCGGAGCGGCGACCTGCGCATCGTCGACGCCACCTACTTCCTCCCCGAACACGGCCGCCAGGCGCACGCCGAGTACGAGGCCGCGCACATCCCGGGCGCGGTGTTCATGGATCTGGCCGACATCGCCGACACGTCCAGCGACCTGCCGATGATGCTCCCCTCCCCCGAGAAGTTCGCCAGCCGCATGCAGTCGCTGGGCCTGGGCGACGGCAGCCGCATCGTCCTGTACGACGACTCGCCCCTCCACACCTCGGCGCGCGCCTGGTTCATGCTGCGCACCTTCGGCGCGCACGACGTCGCCATCCTCGACGGCGGCATCGCCAAATGGCGCGCCGAGGGCCGCGGGACCGCGAGCGGCAAGGAACAGCTCCGCCACCGCCACTTCACCGTCTGGGCCGACCAGGCGGGCGTCCGCACGCTCGACCAGATGAAGGCCAACGTCGACAGCGGGACCGAACAGGTGCTCGACGCCCGCTCGGCGGCGCGCTTCACCGGCGAGGAGCCCGACCCGCGGCCCGCGACCAGCGCGGGCCACATCCCCGGATCGAGGAACCTGCCCGTCGGCGAGCTGTTCGAGGCCGACGGCCGCTGGAAACGGGGCGACGCGCTGCGCGCCGCCTACGAAGGTGCGGGCATCGACCTCGCCCGCCCGCTCGTCACCAGCTGCGGCTCGGGCATCACCGCCTCCGTGCTGGCGTTCGGCGCGCACCTGCTCGGCAACGAGGCGGCGGTCTATGACGGGTCGTGGTCGCAGTGGGGCGCCGACCGCTCGACGCCAAAGGCGATGGGAGCCGCGTGAAGGACGACCCCGACCGCCACGCCGGAAACGCCGACGCCACGCGCGTCGTCACCGCCGGGCGGCGGCCCGAATGGACGAACGGGATCGTCAACCCGCCCGTCTGGCGCGCCTCGACGATCCTCTACGACACGGTCGCCGAGCTGCGCGCCGGGCTGGCGGGCGACAGCCACCACCGGCTGTTCTACGGCAGGCGCGGCACGCCGACCCAGTGGTCGCTCGCCGACGCGCTGACCGAGCTGGAGCCGGGCGCGGGCGGCACGTTCCTCTACCCCTCGGGCGTCGCCGCCGTGGCCGCCGCGCTGCTGGCCGTCCTCTCGCCCGGCGACGAGCTGCTGCTCGTCGACTCGGCCTACGACCCGACGCGGGCCATGGCCGACGGGCTGCTCAAGCGGATGGGGATCACGACCCGGTATTACGACCCGCTGATCGGCGGCGGCATCGCCGACCTGATCGGCGAGCGCACCCGCGCCGTCTTCACCGAGTCGCCCGGCAGCCTCACCTTCGAGGTCCAGGACGTCCCCGCCATCGCCGCCGCCGCCCACGCGCGCGGCTGCGCGGTGATCCTCGACAACACCTGGGCCACCCCGCTGAACTTCCGCGCGCTGGCGCACGGCGTCGACCTCGCCGTTCTCGCCTGCACCAAATACGTCGTCGGCCATTCGGACGCGATGCTCGGCTCCGTCACCGCCACCCCCGGGCTCTGGCCGCGTTTGCTCGGCACCAGCCGCCAGCTCGGCCAGGTGGCGAGTCCCGACGATTGCTGGCTCGCCAGCCGCGGCCTGCGGACGATGGCGATCCGCCTGAAGCAGCACGAGGCGTCCGCGCTCCATATCGCGCGGTGGCTCCGGACCCGCCCCGAGGTCGCCGAGGTGCTCCACCCCGCGCTCCCGACCGCTCCCGGCCACGAGCTCTGGCGGCGCGACTTCACCGGCGCGTCCGGGCTGTTCTCGTTCGTCCTGAACGGCGGCACCGACGCGGCCCGCACCGCGCTCATCGACGGCCTGGCGCTGTTCGGCATCGGCTATAGCTGGGGCGGCTTCGAAAGCCTGGCGCTGCCCGTCGACCCGCACCGCCACCGCACCGTCCACAAACGCCCGCAGGCCGGACCCATGGTCCGCCTCCAGATCGGCCTGGAGGACCCGGGCGACCTCGTCGCCGATCTCGACGCGGGCCTGGCGCGCTTCACCGCCGCGATCTGACCGGGGGCACGAACGGGGTTGTGCGCCGCAACAACCCCTGTCACATTCCGCCCCGTCGCACGATCCGGCGCGCGCGGGCCCAGGCCCGACAGACGCGCCTACCGCGCGGCCATGCAGGCGGGGACCTCGCTTCCTTTTCGAAAGGGCTCTGATGCGTCTCACCACCACCGCCGCCGGCCTCGCGCTGGCGATCCTCTCCGTTTCCGCCCCCACCCCCGCCGCCGCGCAGGACGCCGCCGTTCCGCCCGGGGCCACGCCCTCGCCGCCGTCGGACACCGACCCGCCCGCCGCGCTCACCGTGACGGGATCGGTCGCGCTCGTCTCCGACTACCGCTTCCGCGGCGTGTCGCAGTCGGACGAGGAATTGGCCGTCCAGGGCGGCGTCACGCTCAACCACCAATCCGGGCTGTATGGCGGCTTCTGGGCGTCGAACCTGGCGGGCTGGGGCACCTTCGGCGGGGCCAACATGGAGCTCGACCTGCTCGCCGGGTTCAAGTTCAAGCCGACCGAGGCCGCGACGGTGGATGTCGGCGTGACCTGGTACATGTACCCGGGCGGTTTCGACAACACCGACTTCCTCGAACCCTACGCCAAGCTGTCGGGCACCGCCGGCCCGCTCTCGTTGACCGCGGGCGTCGCCTACGCGCCCAAGCAGCAGGCGCTGGGCAACTACTATTTCAACGGCGCGTCCGCCGCGGCAGGCGTCTATGACGACGAGGGCGACAAGAACGACAATCTGTACCTATGGGGCGACGCGTCGGCCGGGGTGCCCGGCCTGCCGCTCACCGCCAAGGCGCATATCGGCTATTCGGACGGCAACCGGGGCCTGGGGCCGTTCGCGACCAGCGTCGCGCCGACCGGCAAATACTGGGATTGGCTGGTGGGCGCGGATTTCGTGGTGCCCGGCACGCCGCTGACGCTGGGCGTCGCCTATGTCGACACGGACATCTCGCGCCGGGAGGCGGCGTACCTCCAGCCCAGCTTCTCCAAGGGCCAGGACGGCACCGGCCAGATCGCCGACGCGACCGTGGTGGTAAGCCTGACCGCCGCCTTCTGAGTCCTCCCCCGGAGGGGGAGGGGGACCGCCGGCCCTCTTGGGCCGGTGGTGGAGGGGTAGCTCTCGACGGAGCCAGGCCTAGGCTCGTCGAGAGCTACCCCTTCGTCACGCCTATGGCGCGCCACCTCCCCTTCCAGGGGAGGATCGGTTCACCTCGGAGAAGGCGTCGCCGTCGGCGCGGGCGCGCCGCCCGCCGCCGCGCGCGCGTCCTGGCCGTCGCCCTCGGGCGCCGCCACGATGTCGCGCGTCGTCGATCCCTTGTCGACCACGTTGGTCCCCGGATCGCCGACCGTCGACCGCACGCCCGCGTCCGCCGCGCCCGCCGCCGACAAGGTCGCCGCCTCCGACGCCGATCGCCCGGGCGCGCTTCCGAACAGCGCCTCCAGCGTCTGGCCGCGCGTGTTGGCGTCCTGGGGCCGCGCCGCGCCCGGCTGCGGCGGGACCAGCGCGTAATCGGGCGGGATCACCAGCGGCGCCTGGCGCGCCACCGCGAACTCGTCCGGCCGCACGCGGTCGACGCCGCCCGACGCGCATCCCGCCACCCCAAATCCCGCCAACAGCGCGACGGCCCCCAGGCCGCCCAGAAGCTTACGCATTCACCTTCTCCTTTTGCCCGCCTGGCACGAACAGCGCGCGCGCGAGCAGGATCACCACGCCGATCGTAATAGCCGCGTCGGCCACGTTGAACACCAGGAAAGGACGATATCCCCAGACGTGCAGGTCGGCGAAGTCCACCACGTACCCGAACCGGACCCGGTCGAGGATGTTGCCCAGCGCCCCGCCCAGCACCAGCCCCAGCGCCGTCCGGTCGACCGGGTTCCGCTCCCGCCACATCCACACCGCCACGCCGCCCGCGATGATCGCGGTCAGCGCGACCAGCGCCCAACGCGTCGCCGGGCTCCCCGCCGGCAGCAGCCCCAGCGACACGCCCACATTGGGCACGAACCGCAGGTCGAACACCGGCAGCAACTCGCGCACGTCGCCCAGCGCCCGGATGCCGAGCGGCCCGGTGACGAACCACTTGCTGAGCTGGTCGACCAGGAAGGTGGCGGCCGCGACCGCCAGCCCCGCGCGGGGAAGGTCACGCATGGGCGACGACCCCCTCGCCCACCACCGTCTCGCACCGCGCGCAGAGCGATCCGTCCTCGCCCACCTCGGGCAGGTGCCGCCAGCAGCGTCCGCATTTGCTGAAGGCGGTCCGCTCGACCTCCAGCGCGCCCTCCTCGACCTTGGCGACGATGAACAGCTCGGCCAGCGCGTCGGCGGGGAGCGCCAGTTCGGGCACCCGCACCTCCGCCTCCAGGCTCGACCGCACCGTCTTGGCGCGGCGCAGCGGCTCGATCGCGTCGGTCACCCGCCCGCGCATCGCCCTGACCTCCAGCCAGCGCCGCGCCAGCGCCTCGTCGTCGACTTGCGGCACGTCGGGCCATTCCAGCAGATGCACCGACCCGTCCCCGCTCGGATACCGCGCCTGCCACACCTCCTCGGCGGTGAAGCACAGCACGGGCGCGGCGTAGCGGACCAGCGCGTGGAACAGCAGGTCGAGCACCGTGCGGTAGCTCCGCCGCTTGAGATCGCCGGGCGCGTCGCAATAGAGCGAGTCCTTGCGGATATCGAAGAAGAACGCCGACAGGTCGTCGTTGGCGAAATCGGTCAGCGCGCGCAGGTAGCGGTTGAACTCGTACCCCTCCGCCGCGCCCTTGAGCTCGCGGTCGAGCGCGCCCAGCAGGTGAAGCACGTACCGCTCCAGCTCGGGCATATCGGCGGGCTGCACGCGCTCCGCCTCGGAGAACCCGTCCAGCGCCCCCAGCAGGTACCGGTATGTGTTGCGCAACTTCCGGTACCCGTCCGACGCGCCCGCCAGCACCTCCTTGCCGATCCGCACATCCTCGAAATAGTCGGTCGACGCCGCCCACATGCGCAGGATGTCCGCGCCCGACTCGCCGATGACCTTCAGCGGATCGACGACGTTGCCGACCGATTTGGACATCTTGCGCCCCTGCCCGTCGAGCGCGAAGCCGTGCGTCAGCACCGCCGCGTACGGCGCACGGCCGCGCGTGCCGGCCGACTCCAGCAGCGACGACTGGAACCAGCCCCGGTGCTGGTCCGACCCCTCCAGATACAGGTCCGCGCGCACGTCCTCGCCGTAGCGCTTCTCCAGCGTGAAGACGTAGGTGCAGCCCGAATCGAACCACACGTCGAGGATGTCGTTGACGACCTCGTACTCCTCCGCCCGGTACTCAGGGCCGAGCAGCGCCTGATGGTCCGCCGTGAACCACGCATCCGCCCCGCCCGCCCCGAACGCCGCCACGATCCGCGCGTTGACCGCCGGATCGTTCAGATACTCGCCCGTCTGCCGGTGGACATAGAGCGCGATCGGCACCCCCCACGCCCGCTGGCGCGAGATCACCCAATCGGGCCGCTGCGCCACCATCGCGGTGATCCGGTTCTGCGAGCGGGCCGGGACCCACTCCGTTCGTTCGATCGCATCCAACGCGAGCTCGCGCAGGGTCGGATCGTTGCTAAGCCCCTCCTCTTCAGAGGAGGGGTTTGGGGAGGAGAACGCCGCTTGAGGGGGGTACCGGTCCCCGCCATCAACCAGCGTTCCCCTCCCCAACCCCTCCCCTGAGCCGAAGGCCGGCGAAGCCGAACGGGAGGGGCTAGCACCCCCCCCCCCATCCATCGGAATGAACCACTGCGGCGTCGCCCGGAACACGACCTTCGCCTTCGACCGCCACGAATGCGGATACGAATGCGCGTAATCGTCCGACGCCGCCAGCAACGCCCCCGCCGCGCGCAGGTCCGAACAGATCGGCCCGTCCGCGCTCACGAACCTCTTGTTGATCACCGACCCCTGGCCGCCGAGCCACGCCCAGTCCGCCCGGTACATTCCCCCCGCATCGACCGCGAACACCGGATCGATCCCATGGCGCTTGCACAGCGCGAAATCGTCCTCGCCATGGTCGGGCGCCATGTGCACCAGCCCCGTCCCCGCATCGGTCGTGACGAACTCGCCCGGCAGCATGGGCCGAGGCTTGGCAAAGAACCCGCCGAGATTGTGCATTGGATGGCGGACGACGGCTCCGGCGAGGTCGGAGCCTTTGATTACAAAATCAGGCTCGAACTCGAAATCATCACTAAGCCAGACGGCGCGTCGCCTGAAAGCCTCGAAAAGCGGCTTAGCGATGATGAACTGATTGAAGCCGTCAGGCCACCACTTGAGTGAGTAGACGCCGTACTCAACGTCCTCGCCATACGCCAAAGCTTGGTTCACCGGGATCGTCCACGGCGTGGTGGGCCAGATTAC
>CAXTFF010000040.1:6369-11679 GCA_964243325.1 uncultured Sphingomonas sp. | reverse complement strand
CGTTTTGCCGGTCAGCTCGACGCCCATGAAGCGGTTCTTCTCCCACTTGCCGGCCTGGGTCGAGGCGTCGGCCTCGGGCAGCTGGCGGGCGAGCGCGAACATGAGCGCGACCGCGTGCTCGGCGGTGGTGATTGAGTTGCCGAAAGGCGTGTTCATGACGACCACGCCCTTGGCGGAGGCGGCGGGGATGTCGACGTTGTCGACGCCGATGCCCGCGCGGCCGATCACCTTGAGGTTGGTCGCGTGGTCGAGGATGTCGCGCGTGACCTTGGTCGAGGAGCGGATGGCGAGGCCGTCGTAGGCGCCGATGATGGATTTCAGTTCGTCCGGGGTCTTACCGGTGATCTCGTCGACCTCGACCCCGCGTTCGCGGAAGATCGCGGCGGCGCGGGGGTCCATCTTGTCGCTGATTAGGACTTTGGGCATCGTGGGAACCTTCTTGATCGGTCGTCACCCCGGCGGGAGGCTGGGGTCTCCCTCCCGGGTGTATCGTCGGTGAGAGATCCCAGCCTTCGCTGGGATGACGGAATGGGGTCAGGCGGCGCGCGCCGTCGCGTACGCCCAGTCGAGCCAGGGGCCGAGCGCCTCGATGTCGGCCGTGTCGACGGTGGCGCCGCACCAGATGCGCAGGCCCGGCGGGGCGTCGCGGTAGCCCGCGATGTCGTAGGCGGCGTCCTCCTGGTCCAGCAGCGCGGCCATGCGCTTGATCAGCGCCTCGTCCGCGCCCTCGACGGTCAGGCAGACGCTGGTGCGCGAGCGGACGGCCGGGTCGGGGGCGAGGTGGCCGAGCCAGGGGCGACCCTCGACGATCCGGTCGAGCGCGGCGGCGTTGGCGTCCGAGCGCGCGATCAGGCCGCGGGGCCCGAGCGAACGCGCCCATTCGAGCGACCAGATCGCGTCCTCGACCGCCAGCATGGAAGGGGTGTTGATCGTCTCCCCGGCGAACACGCCGTCGGCCAGCTTGCCCTTGGATACCAGGCGGAAGACCTTGGGGAGCGGCCAGGGCGGCGTGTACGACTCCAGCCGCTCGACCGCGCGCGGACCCAGGATCAGGACGCCGTGCGCGCCCTCGCCGCCCAGCACCTTCTGCCAGGAGAAGGTGGCGACGTCGATCTTGGCCCAGTCGATGTCGTAGGCGAAGACGCCCGAGGTCGCGTCGGCGAAGCTCAGCCCTTCGCGGTCGGCGGGGATCCAGTCGGCGTTCGGCACGCGGACGCCCGACGTGGTGCCGTTCCAGGTGAACAGCACGTCGTGGCTCCAATCGACCGCGCCGAGATCGGGCATTCGGCCGTAATCGGCGCGTACCACGTGCGGGTCGAGTTTCAGCTGCTTGACCGCGTCGGTGACCCAGCCCTCGCCGAAGCTCTCCCAGGCCATCGCGGTGACGGGGCGCGCGCCCAGCATGGTCCACATCGCCATCTCGTACGCGCCCGTGTCGGATGCGGGGACGATGCCGATGCGGTGCGTGTCGGGGAGCTGGAGCGTCTCGCGCATCAGGTCGATGCAGTGCTTCAGCCGCTGCTTGCCGAGCTTGGAGCGGTGCGACCGGCCGAGGCTGGCGGTCGCGAGCTTGTCGGCGGACCAGCCGGGCGGCTTGGCGCAGGGGCCCGACGAGAAGAACGGGCGCGCGGGCTTGGTGCCCGGGCGGGTCGGGGTATCGGTCACAAGTCTCTCCTCACAGAGAGCGCGCGCGGCGTTGGGACCGCGTGGCCCGTCCGGGGCGGTAGCGGCGGACGGATGCGTGGGCAAGGCCGGTCCCTTGCGCCTCGTCACCCCGGACTTGTTCCAAGGGCCGTGGTTGGGCAACACGCGGGTGGTGGCGCGCGCGAACAACAATGGATGCCGGAACAAGTCCGGCATGACGACGAGCGGAGTGTTGCTCGCCTCGCTCCTGCTCGCCGCCTGCGGCCGGTCGGAGCGGCCCGCCCCGCCCCGCGCTGACGTCGTCCGCCCGCCCGCGCGGGAGACAGCGCAGTGCCACGCCGACCTGCGCGCGGAGGGGGTCGAATTCCGCGTGCTGCCCGACAAGGCGACGGGCGCGGCGTGCGGGCTGTACGGCACGGTGCAGCTGCTCGATATCGGGGTGCCGGTGACGGGGATCACCGCCATGCGCTGCGGCAGCGCGCGCGCATTGGCGGGCTGGATCAGAAATGCGGTCGCGCCCGCGGCGTATCAGGGGCTCGGGTCGGAGCTCGCCCGGGTGACGGGGATGGGCACCTATGCCTGCCGCAACGTCGTCGGCTCGGGGCGGACGGATCGGCGGTCGGGGCACGCGGTCGCCAACGCGGTCGACGTGGCGGGCTTCACGCTGCGCGACGGGCGCACCGTCACGGTCGCGCGCGATTGGGCGTCGGAGGACGCGGCGGTGCGCGGGTTCCTCCGGACGATCCGGCGGTCGGCGTGCCGGCGGTTCGGGACGGTGCTGTCGCCCGACTACAACGCCGCGCACCGCGACCATCTGCACCTGGAGGATGACGGCGCGCGCTTCTGCCGCTAACGCGCCGCCGATGACCGACATCTCAGCTTCCGGCCCAGTACCCGACCGCGTGTTCGCGCCCGCGCGCCAGGACGCCGAGTCCGCCGCTACCAACCTGTCGACGCCGCAGACCGAACACCCCGCCTACTCGCTGGCATTCCAGGACATGGACTTCCTGCTGCGCGAGGACCTGCGGCCCGTCCGGTTCCAGCTGGAACTGCTCAAGACCTCGCTGATCATGGAGGAGGCGCATATCGGGTCGACCTTCGTCTTCTACGGCTCCGCGCGCATCCCCGAGCCCGCCAAGGCGCAGGCGCTGCTCGAGATGGCGTCGGACGAGAAGTCGCGGCGGATCGCGGAGTCGCTGGTCGCCAAGTCGCGCTGGTACGACGTGGCGCGCGAGCTGGCGGGGCTGGTCAGCAACTTCCCGCGCGACGGGCAGGGCCAGCGGCATTTCGTGGTGTGCTCAGGGGGCGGGCCGTCGATCATGGAGGCGGCCAACCGCGGGGCGGCGGACGTCCATGCCGATTCGATCGGGCTGAACATCGTGCTGCCGCACGAGCAGGCCCCCAACCCGTACGTCACGCCGTCGCTATCGACGCAGTTCCATTATTTCGCGCTCAGGAAGATGCATTTCCTGCTGAAGGCGCGCGCGCTGGCGGTGTTCCCGGGCGGCTTCGGGACGTTCGACGAGCTGTTCGAACTGCTGACGCTGATCCAGACGGGCAAGATCGCGCCCATCCCCGTGCTGCTGTACGGCCGCGAGTTCTGGGACCGGGTAGTCGATTTTCGGGCGCTGGTCGACGAGGGCGTGGTGTCGGAACGCGACCTGGGCATCTTCACCTACGTCGACACGGCGGCGGAGGGCTGGGCGGCGGTGCAGCGCTTCTACCGCGAGCGGGCGGGGAAGGCCTGAAGGACAACCCTGATTTCCGATCCCTACTTGCCGACCTTGGCGCCCTTCTCCTTGGCCGCGGGATCGATCGACGGCGCGCCGGTCGAGGGCGAGCCGGTGTTGGCGATATCTGCGGTCGGGTTGGCCTGCGCGTTCGCGATCGCCTCGGCCGCCTTGGGATCGGCCGCGCCCGTCTCGGCCGCGGCGGCGCCGGGCGGCGGGGCGGCGGGAAGCGGCAGGTTCGACCCCTGGCTGTTCAGGTAGGCGATGACGTTGGCGCGGTCCTCGCCGTTGCCCAGGCCCGCGAAGGTCATCTTGGTGCCGGGCGCGAACTTGCGTGGGGACAGCAGCCACGCGTTCATCTTCTCGAAGTCCCAATTGCCGCCCACGCCCTTGAGCGCGTCCGAATAACCGTAGCCGGTCGCCCCCAGGCCCCGGCCCACCACGCCGTGGAGGTTGGGGCCGATGCCCGCCGCGCCGCCGGCGTTGATCGTGTGGCAGGCCGCGCATTTCTTGAACACGTCGGCGCCCTTGGCGGGATCGGCGGACGCCAGGAGCGTGGCGATCGGGAGCTGCGCGGCCGCGCCCGCCTCGCCGCCTTCGGCGGCGACGCCCTCGATCGCGTAACCCATCTTTTCGGGGCGCTCGCCGCCATAGACCATGCTGCCGACGATCGCGAGGCCGAGCGCCGCGCCGCTCGCCGCCAACGCCCAGCCGGCGATCATGTTGGTCTTGATGTCCATCTGTCTGGAAGAGGCCTTTGGGAATGAATTAGTCCGCCCATCTAGAAAATCCCGTCCGCACCCGCAAGCCGCGCGCCGTCGGACCTGCGACATGCATCAAGAAGCCGATCGCGCGACGGCGCTTGCCCGCCGCCCGGCCGCCGCCTACCCGCCCCGACCGATGGAAAGGTTTCCCGCCCCCGCCCGCCCGCTCGTCGCCCGCATGGCGGCCGCCGCCGCCGTCGACCCGGCGCGCGCGGTCGCGTTCCAGGGCGCGCCGGGGGCGAACAGCCACTTGGCGGCCGCCGAGGCGTTCCCGGACGGGTCGCCGCTTTCCTGCTTCGATTTCGCCGACGCGATCGACGCGGTGCGCGACGGCCGCGCGGGCGCGGCGATGATCCCCATCGAGAACTCGCTCCACGGCCGCGTCGCCGATATCCACTTCCTGCTGCCCGAATCGGGTTTACGCATCGTCGGCGAGCATTTCCTGCCCATCCGCTACGCGCTGATGGGCCGCGCGGGGGCGACGATCCGGCAGGCGGCGAGCCATCCGCAGGCGCTGGGCCAATGCCGGCATTGGCTGCGCGAGCGCGGGATCGAGCCGGTGCCCTATCCCGACACCGCGGGCGCGGCGGCGTTGGTGGCGGAGCGGGGCGAGCCCGCGCTGGCCGCGCTGGCCCCGCCGGGCGCGGCCGCGCTCTACGGGCTGGACCTGCTGGCCGAGGACATCGCCGACGCCGAGCACAACACCACGCGCTTCGTGATCCTAGCGCGCGAGCCCAGAGAGCCGGTCGGCGACGGTCCGTGGATCACGACGCTGGTGTTCGAGGTCCGGAACGTCCCGGCGGCGCTCTACAAGGCGATGGGCGGTTTCGCGACGAACGGCATCAACATGTTCAAGCTGGAAAGCTACCATCGCGGCGGGTCGTTCGCGGCGACCGAGTTCTATGCCGACGTGGAAGGACGGCCGGGGGAGCCCGGGCTGGACCGCGCGCTCGATGAGCTGCGGTTCCACTCAAAATGGGTGCGGGTGCTGGGGACGTACGCTCGTGCGCGGGAGCGAGGCTGATCGGCGCTCAAGATCGGGCCAACCCGCCATCCGACGCGGAGCTTGGTTGATTCGCGTCTTCTAGCCGGGACCACCCGCACGAAAGCGGTCGCGTACGTCCCACATCGAGACCTGCTCCTTGTCCGATCTCACCGGCCTGCCGCCTCGT
>CAXTFF010000040.1:0-6359 GCA_964243325.1 uncultured Sphingomonas sp. | reverse complement strand
CACCATTACGTCCGCCCCGTCGAACCATTCGGCGGAGAGCGCAGGAGCATCGTCGGAATCAACCCACTCGATCGCATCAACCATGCTTCTCCTCCGTGTGATCAGGGCCAAGCAGTCGATCTCGAATGGAGAGCAGCCAGCCGGTCAAGGTCACCAAGCCGCATACCGCGCCGATCCAGGGGCCTGCCCACCAAAGAACCGCAGCACCACCGATCGCACTAAGGCTGATCAAAACCGGTAGTCGGGCACGCACCGGAAAAGCGTAATAGTGCATGATTGCCGCGATCAGCATGAACGATAGTGTGCTGGCGGCCTGATACAGCATCACTAAAAACCAATAGCTTACGAATAGTAGGCCGACATCATCGCTTCCGACCTCGCCCATCCTGACTATTTTGGCGGTGACCAGCACAGTGATCGCCACGCTGGACGCGGCCAACGGGATAAGGCGTCGCATCTCGCGCCCCATGTCATGACCGTACGCCATCAGCCCGCCCACTCGCTGAGCAGCGTGTGCGCGATGGCGTAGGGCGGGGGCGGGAGGAACGGGCCCTCCCCACCCGCCAACACCGCGCGGACCTCGTCGCGGGGAACCCAGACCGCCTCGGCGATCTCCGTCTCGTCGAGCGTGAGCGCGTCGTCGTCGGCGACCGCGACGCAGGCGATCATCAGCTGCGACGGGAACGGCCAGGGCTGGCTGGCGACGTAGCGCACGTCCCGGACGCGGACGCCCGCCTCCTCGTGGATCTCGCGCGCGACCGCCTCCTCGACCGACTCGCCGGGCTCGACGAAGCCCGCCAACGCGGAGAAGCGGCCGGGCGGCCACGCCGCCTGGCGGCCGAGGAGGGCGCGGCCCCCGTGCTCGGCGATCATGATGACGACGGGGTCGGTGCGGGGAAAATGCTCGGCGGCGCAGGCCGGGCAGCGGCGGACCCAACCGGCGCGGACCACGGCGGAGGGCGCGCCGCAGTTGGCGCAGAAGCGGTGGCGGGCGTGCCAGTCGAGCACGGCGCGCGCCTGGGCGTAGGTCGCGGCCTCGCCGGGGATCATCTCGCCGAGCGCGTTCAGCAGGCGCGACGAGCGGAAAGGCGAGCCGCCGGGCTCGTTCGTGATCGCGGCGAAGCGGGGGCGGCCGTCCTCCAGACCGAGCAAGACGAGGTCGGCGGCGGGATCGGCATCGGCGAGGCCCGTCCAGGCGAGGCGGCCTTCCGGCGTCACCTGCGGCTCGTAGCCGGGGCCGAGCACGAGCAGGCGCGCGCGCCGGTCGCCAAGCGCGGCGGCGAGCGCGTCCGGGTCGTTGCGAAGGCGGTCGGCGCGGTCGAGCGTCCCGCCGGTGAAGCCGGGCGGCGTCACCGGGCGGGATTTCGGGCGAGGTCGCGCGCGAGCGCGGCGGGCACTTCCTGCCGAAGCGGCCAGCGTTCGGCGGGAAAATAGTTGACCATGATCGTGCCGCGCACGCCCTTGACCGGGTCGACATAGGCGATCGTGCCCGCAGCGCCCCCCCAGCCGTAGGTGCCCTTCGAGGGGCCGCCCGGCTTGTCGGCGAGGTACACCGAGCCGCCCGCGCCGTAGCCGCCCGGCCCCTGCGTGCCGCCCGTGCCGCCGCCGATGCCCTGAAAGGTCACGCCCGCAGGCAGCAGGTTCGACATGGCGAGCCGCGCGGTCTCCGGCTTCATGACGCGCGCGCCGTCCAGCTCGCCGCCGTTCTGGAGCATGTGGAGGAAGCGGTCGTAATCGCGCGCCGACGAGACGAGCCCCGCGCCGCCATAGGGAAAGCTCGGCGGCTGGAGGTACACGGAAGTCCGCGCCGGATCGAGCGGCACGCGGTTTGCGCCGACGAAGGCGTAGTTGGTCGCGAACCGCCCGACCTCGCCGGCCGGCACGGTGAAGTAGGTGGAGGTCATGCGGAGCGGCGCGAAGATGCGCTGCTGCAGGAAACGGTCGAACGGCTGGCCCGACACGCGCTCGATCACCGCGCCCATCACGTCGAGGCCGATCGAGTAGCTCCAGCGCGTGCCGGGGTCGGCGATGAGCGGGAGCGTCGCGACGCGGTCGGCGAAGGCCTGGAGCGAGGCGGGGCGGACGGCGCGCGCCTGCGCCTCGACCGCCGCGTTGACCGTGCCGGGCAGGATGCCGAGCCGGTCGTATTCCTTCAGCAGCGGGCCCTTGGTGATGATGTTGTAGCCCAGCCCGGCGGTGTGGGTCAGCAGGTGGCGGATCGTGATCGGCCGCGCGGCGGGGCGGCTGGCGAGGCCGTTCGCCGGGTCGGTCAGGACGCGCATGTTCCGGAACGCGGGGAGGATGTCGGCGACGGGCTGGTCGAGGCGGAGCTTGCCTTCCTCGATGAGGATCATCGCGGCCATCGCGGTGACGGGCTTGGTCATCGAATAGATGCGCCACAGCGCGTCCGGCCCCGCCGCGACGGTCGAATCGTCGGCGATGCGGCCCGCCGAGACGAACGCGGCGGGCCGCCCCGCCTCCCCGAACGCCGCGACGATGCCGGGCATCTTGCGGTCGCGGACATACCCGTCGAACAGCGCCTGGGTGGCGGGGAGCGATGTGCTCGCCCGGGCGACGGGAACGGGCGCGCGCCGCGCCTGCCCGGCCCACACGCCGGTCGCCAACAGCATCGTCGCTGCCGCCATCACCGATCGCTTCATCGCCCGCTCCTCAACGCCTCGGCCGCGCGCCTGAACACGGTCGGGAGCCCCGCCCCGTCCAGCCGCGCGATCGGCCACCATTCGCCCCGTTCGTGCCCGGTGCCCCGGCCCGCCGCAAGCGCCAGTTGCAGCCGGAAATGCGTGAAGCCGTGCTCCACGGTCTCCGGCAACGTCCACCAGCCGACGGCGGCGGGGGCGTCGGCCAGCCCGGGGGCGGCGTCCGTCCACGGCCCGGTCGGCAGCGCCAGCATCCCGCCCAGCAGCCCGCGCGGCGGACGGCGGTGGAGGAGGACCTGGGCCTCATGCTCGAGCCAAAAGGCGGTGCCGTAACGCAACGGGCGCTCCGGCTTGGGCGGCTTGACCGGGAAACGGTCGGGCTCGCCGGTCGCATAGGCGTCGCACCAGGGGCGGACCGGGCAGAGCAGGCACCGCGGGCGCTTGGGGGTGCAGACGGTCGCGCCCAGGTCCATCATGCCTTGCGCGAAATCGCCTGTCCGCTCGGTCGGGGTCAGCAAGTCGGCGGCGGCGCGGATCGCCGGGCGCGCCCGCGGGAGCGGCGTCGCGATCGCATGGAGGCGCGAGACGACGCGCTCGACATTGGCGTCGACCACCACCGCGCGCTCGCCCCACGCGATCGCGGCGACCGCTGCCGCCGTATAGGCGCCCAGCCCCGGAAGCGCGCGCAGGGCCTCCTCGGTGCGCGGGAAGCCGCCCAGCGCCGCCACCGCCTTGGCCGCCGCGTGCATGTTGCGGGCGCGGGCGTAATAGCCGAGCCCCGCCCAGGCGGCCATCACGTCCGCCTCGCTCGCCGCCGCGAGCGCCTCCACGGTCGGCCAGCGCCCCGTCCAGGCCGTGAAGCGCGGGCGGACGGTCGCCACCGTGGTCTGCTGGAGCATCACCTCCGACACCCACACCCGGTACGGATCGGGCGTCTCGCCGGGCTTCGCGCGCCACGGCAGGTCGCGGCGGTGCGCGTCGTACCAGGCGAGCAGCGCGGGGGCGATCGAAGAGCGCTTGGCGTCCACGGCCGCGCTATGGCATGGAGGGCGCGATGAGCAAGCGCTCCCCACCCCCCAAGGAACCGACGGCGCCGCCCGAGCGGCAGAACCGATCGCGCCCCGTGTCCGAGCTGCTGCCGCAGGTGGGCGGGGCGGCGTTCCGGCGGTTCGGCTTCGTGCAGTCGTCGATCGTGAGCCGCTGGCCCGAGATCGTGGGGGAACGCTACGCCGGGGTCAGCCAGCCCGAATCGCTCCGCTTTCCGCACGGGTCGAAGCGGGACGGGGTACTGACGCTCACCGTGCGCGGCGCGCACGCGGTGATCATGCAGCATATCGTGCCGGAGATCACCGAACGGGTGAACCGGTTCTTCGGCTATCCGGCGGTCGCGCGCGTCCAGATCCGCCAGGGCGAGGTCGACAAGCCCGCCGCCCGGAAAGCCCCGCCGTCGATCCGCGCGGTGCCGGTCGAGCTCGGCGCAGGTTTAAAGGCGATCGTCGACCCGGAGCTGAAGGCGGTGCTCGAATCGCTCGCCGCGGGCGTCGCCGCGTCGGGCTCGCTTCCCAGGATCAGCTGACATGCCCCGTCCGTTTCTCGCCCTTGTCGCCCTGTGCCTTCTCGCCGCCGCCGCGCCCGCGCGCGAAGCGCGCGACTGGTCGTCGGCCGCGCGGCCGACGCCGAGCGGCGGGTACCTCGTCGGCAACCCGGCCGCGCGGGTGAAACTGGTCGAATACGCCAGCTACACCTGCTCGCACTGCGCGCGGTTCGCGGTCGACTCGAAACCGGTGCTGAAAGGCACGATGATCCGGTCGGGATCGACCAGCCTGGAACTGCGCCACCTGATCCGCGACGCGCTCGACCTGTCGGCGGTGGTGGTCGCGCGCTGCGCGGGACCGGCCGGGTTCGCGCGGACCAGCGACGCGGTCTTCGCCGCGCAGGACCGGTGGCTGCCGCAAGGGGCGGGGTACGACGCCGCCAATCCCGCACCCCAGGGCGGCCAGCCGCTCGCGGCCCGCCTGCGCGCGCTGGCGGACGGGTCGGGGCTGGCGGCGATCGGGCGGGCGAACGGGGTCACCGACGCGCGCCTGACCGCCTGCTTTTCCGACCGCGCGGCGATCGACCGGACCATCGCGGCGAGCGAGGCGCGCCCGGCGGCCATCCGCAGCACGCCGACCTTCTTCATGAACGGTCGCCAGGTCCCCGCCGCCGATTGGGCGCGGCTGGAGCCGCTGCTGCGCGCCGCCGGGGCCAAGTGACCGATTTTTCCAGGAGCCTACCGATGAACCGTCTCGCCCTCGCCCTGCCCCTCCTCGCGCTCGCCGCCTGCTCCGGCGAGAACGGCACGGGCGCCGCCGCCGGCAACGCCGCCGCGCTCGCCGCCACGCCTGCGCCCGCCGGGCGGAACTGGACGGAGACGGTCACCAAGACGCCTGAGGGCGGATACCGGATGGGTAACCCGGACGCAGCCGTGAAGCTGGTCGAATACGGCGCGCGCACCTGCCCCACCTGCGGCGCGTTCTCGCGCGAGGCGGCCGAGCCGCTGGCCAAGAACTACGTCGCGACCGGCAAGGTGTCGTTCGAGTTCCGCGACTTCCTGGTCCACGGCGCGCCCGATCTCGCCGCCGCGCTGCTCGGCCGGTGCGGGGGGACGGCGACCTTCTTCCCCGTGCTCGACCAGATGTACGCGAACCAGCCCGCCACGCTCGACCGGCTGCAAGCGGGCGGAGCGGCGCTGGAGCAGCGGTTGCAGGCGCTGCCGCCCCGCCAGCAGATCGCGGCGCTGGGCGATGCGATGGGGCTGGTGGACTTCGTCAAGCAGCGCGGCATCCCGGAGGCCAAGGCGCGCGCCTGTCTGGCCGACACCGCCGCGCAGGACGCGCTCACCAAGCTGTCGGGCGACGCGCAGACGGCGGGCACGGTGACGGGGACGCCGACCTTTCTCCTGAACGGCGCGCCCGTTCCCGGCGCCGTGTCGTGGGGGCAGATCGAACAGGCGCTCAAGGCCGCGGGGGCCTGAGCGACGGCCGCCTGGCCTGCCGTCGCCAGGGCGCGAACCCTAGCGGCCCGAACCCTGGCCCGCGAGCAGCGCCGCCGCCTCGCGCCGCTCGCGGGCGAGGTGGTCCTTGATCCCGGCGAGGAGCGCCATCGCGGCGGGATGGTATTCGTGCCAGTGATCGATCACGCTGACCTTGGTCCACCGGGCGACATAGGTGCGGAAAGCGTCGCCGGTCGCGACGCATTCCGCCTTCAGCCGCCGCGCGGCTTCCGCGCGGTCCGGCGCGTCCCGCCTCGCGATGGGGTCGAAGATCTCGTGATGCTTGAATCCCTGGTAGGCCATGATCGCGCGCGCCAGCTCCCACCGCGCGCGCGCCAGCCCCGCCGCGTCGCGGTCCGGCGCGCGCAGCATGCGTTCGCCCCGGCGCAGGATGTCGTGGATGATCGCCTGGTGCTCGTCGAGCCGCACCAGCCGGGGATCGGAAGGCATGTGTCTGTTACCGCTGTCTGGAACTCACATAGGTAACTAGATGAAGGTTAACGTACGGGCAAGCCAATCGATCGTAAAAGCGCCCCCTTTCCACAACTTACGGCCCGCCTGCGCCTTGCTTGCCGGATGTTGCGAACATATATCAAACCGGTGGGGCAGATCGGCATTCAGGAGAAGCTCGGCATCCTGGCCGACGCCGCCAAGTACGACGCGTCCTG
>CAXTFF010000039.1:10430-11703 GCA_964243325.1 uncultured Sphingomonas sp. | reverse complement strand
GACGGCCGCAGTCTGAAGGCGATGGCGTTCCGCCAGGCGGACACGCCGCTGGGCCAGGCGCTGCTCGGCGCGCCGCCGCACCGCCGCCTGTGGCTGGCGGGCCGCGCCAAGCTCGACGATTGGAGCAGCAAGCCCGCCGCCGAGCTGCACGTGGAGGACGCCGCCTGGGTGGCCTAGCTTGACGAGGGCGGGGATCGCCCATAGGTCCGCCGCCGTCGGCCCCTTCGTCTAGTGGTTAGGACGCGGCCCTTTCACGGCTGAGACACGGGTTCGAGTCCCGTAGGGGTCACCAACGAGACGGAAAACATGCGGGGCATGTTTTCCGCACGTCGGTGACGGAAGCGCAAGCGACCTTACCAAAGGCTCGAAAGAAGCCGGGGGCCTCTTTCGGCTTCGGTGACGCGAGCGTAAGCGAAGTTCACCAGTGCGCAGGCGGGGCACGAGCAGCAAGCTGCTCGCACCCCTGCCAGGCGCGGCCGGCGGGGCCGACCCGTCCGACGACGTGGCTTTGCCGCGGCGCTGCCACGTAGGGGAGGACGAGTGGCCTACGAAACCATCCTCTACGACGTCCGCGACGACCTCCTCACCATCACACTGAACCGCCCCGATCGCCTGAACGCCTTCACCACCGCGATGATGCTCGAGCTGATCGACGCGGTCGACCGCGCCGACGCCGACGACGACGTGCGCGCGGTGGTCGTCACCGGCGCGGGCCGCGCGTTCTGCGCGGGAGCGGACCTGGAGGCGGGCGCGGCGACGTTCGATTACGACGCGCCGGGACGGGCCCCGTCCATCCGCCCGGAGGGCGAGGCTCCCCGCGACACGGGCGGGCTGCTGACGCTCCGGCTGTTCCGGTGCCTCAAACCGCTGATCGCGGCGATCAACGGCCCGGCGGTCGGGATCGGCGCGACCATGTGCCTGCCCATGGACATGCGGCTGATGGCCGAGGGCGCGCGCGTCGGATTCGTCTTCGCCAGGCGCGGCATCGCGCCCGACGCCGCGTCGAGCTGGTTCCTGCCGCGCGTCGTCGGCATCGCCCGCGCGCTCGAATGGTCGATGACGGGTCGGCTGATATCCGCCGCCGAGGCGCTCGCGGGCGGGCTCGTCCGCTCGGTCCACCCCGCCGCCGACCTCCTGCCCGCCGCCCGTGCGCTCGCCCGCGAGATCGCGGACCACGCCGCGCCGGTCTCCGTCGCGCTCACCCGGGCGATGCTGTGGCGGAGCCTGGGGCTCGCCGATCCGAGCGAGGCGCGCCGCGGCGACAGCCGCGTGG
>CAXTFF010000039.1:0-10420 GCA_964243325.1 uncultured Sphingomonas sp. | reverse complement strand
GTTCCGCCGATGCGCGCGAAGGGGTGACGAGCTTCCTCGACAAGCGCCCGCCCGCCTTTCCCGACCGGGTCAGCCGCGACCTGCCCGACGTCTTTCCATGGTGGGACGAACCCGATTATCGCTGATCGGCTCGCTTCGTCGCTTTCGGACTTGTTACAACATCACATATCGTTAGAGCCCGCCGTCCGAAGCGGGAGTCCTCGAATGTTGCGTAAGTCCACCGGCGCGGCGCTGCTCGCCCTCGCCGTCGCGTCGCCGGGCGTCGCCCAGACCACCGGCCCCGGCCAGACGGACACGACCGCGCCCGCGGCGCAGGGCGACGTCCTCGTCACCGCGCCCTTCCGCCAGAGCGAGACCGACATCCTGCAGGGCACGTCGATCGTCACCGGCGAGGAACTGGCCCGCGAGCTCCGCCCGACGATCGGCGAGACGCTCGCGCGCCAGCCGGGCGTATCGGCCACCTCGTTCGGCCCCAACGCGTCGCGCCCCGTGCTGCGCGGGCTGCAGGGCGAGCGCGTCCGCGTCCTGACCGACGGCATCGGCGCGTTCGACGTGTCCAACACCTCGGTCGACCACGCGGTCGTCATCGACCCGTTGCTGGCCGACCGCATCGAGGTTCTGCGCGGCCCGTCGGCGCTGTTGCTCGGGTCGTCGGCGATCGGCGGCGTGGTCAACGTCGTCGACGCGCGCATCCCGCGCTCGCGGCCCGAAGCCGGATACCGCGTGAACGCGGTCGGGACCTACGGCTCGGCCGCGGACGAGCGATCGGTCGGCGGGTCGGCCGATGTCGCGGTCGGTCCCCTCGTGCTCAACGCCAACGGCTCGCACCTGAAATCGAGCGACCTGCGGACCGGCGGCTTCATCCTGTCGCGCCGGGCGCGGGCGGAGGCTCTGAGCCAGGTCGGCCTGCCGCGGGACACGGCGCCCGGCGAGGACCCGATCGACTTCGCGGCCAACGCCGCGCTTCGGGGCAGGATCCCGAACTCGGCGTCCAAGACCTGGACGGCGGGGACGGGCGCGTCGCTGATCACCGACCGCGGATCGCTCGGGGTGGCATACAGCCATTATGACAGCTTCTACGGCGTCCCGACCCGCTACGCGACCTTGATCGGCCAGGCGCAGGAGGCGCCCCGGCTCGACATCGTCCAGGACCGCGTCGACCTGCGCGCCGAGGTAGAAACCGGCGGCGGGTTCCTGGACCGCATCCGTTTCCGCGCGGGCCAAGCCAAGTACCGGCATTATGAGCGGGAGCCGAACGGCGACATCGCGACGACCTTTCTCAGCAACGGGCTGGAAGCCCGCGCCGAGCTCGTCCAGGCGGTCCGCCGCGGGTGGCAGGGCGCGTCGGGCGTCCAGTATTTCAACCGCCAATTCGACGTGATCGGCGAGGAGGCTTTCCTGCCCCGCAACGAATCGGAGCAGGTCGGGCTGTTCACGCTTCAGCAGTTCGACTTCGGCGCGTTCAAGGCCGAGGGCGGGGTACGTTACGAGCGCACCAACCAGTCCGCCAAGACGGTCGCCGACGACCTGCGCTTCTTGGGTGGCGAGCGCGACTTCGACGCCTTCTCCGGCTCGCTCGGCGGGTCGATCGGCGTCACCGACGGGATCAGGATCGGCCTGAACGGATCGCACACCGAGCGCGCGCCGTCGGCCGAGGAACTGTTCGCGAATGGCGGCCATGCGGGTACCCAGGCGTACGAGCTGGGCGACCCGGACTTCCGGCTGGAGAAGTCGTGGGGGCTGGAGGCGACCGTCCACGCGCATGGGAACGGGTTCAGCTTCGACGCGTCGGCCTATTACAACCGCTTCAGCGACTTCATTTCGGAGAACCAGGTCGACCAGGCCGTGTGCGAGGCCGCGGCCGCGCCGTCGGGCCGCGAGGTGGATCTGCCGTGCTTCCGGTACCAGCAGGCCGACGCGCGGCTGTACGGGTTCGAGGCGGACGCGTCGCTGCGGCTCGCGCGCTTCGGGGGGACGACGATCAATCTCGACGGCGTGGCCGACTATACCCGCGCCACCATCAGGAAGGGCGGCCCGATCCCGCGCATCCCGCCGCTCCGCCTGCTGGGCGGCATCGAGGCGCAGGGCGACGCGTTCACCGCGCGCGGCGAGGTCGAGCATGTGTTCGAACAGAACCGCATCGCCCCGTTCGAGACGCCGACGGCCGACCATACGCTCGTCAATGCCAGCGTGAGCCTCAGGCCGTTCGGGCGCGACAACAAGACGGCGCTCCTGCTGAGCGCGAACAACCTGTTCGACGTGGTGGCCAGGCGCCACGCCAGCTTCCTGAAGGACTTCGCCCCGCTCGCCGGGCGCGACTTCCGCGCGACGCTCCGGGTCGGGCTCTAACCCGCCAGCGCCAGCACGCGCCGCGCCTGTTTCAGGTGCGGCAGGTCGATCATGCGCCCGTCGAGCTGGAGCGCGCCCGCGTCCGGGGCCGCCGCGAACGCGTCGACGATCCGGCGGGCGCCGGCGATCTGCTCGGCGGTCGGCGTAAAGGTGGCGTTGATGACCGGCACCTGCGCGGGATGGATCGCCATCATGCCCGTGAATCCGTCGCGCCACCCGCGCGCGGCGTAGGCGGCGAGCCCCGCCTCGTCGGTGATCGCCGGATAGACCGTCTCGATCGCGGACACGCCCGCCGCGTGGGCCGCGAACAGCGTGAGCGAGCGGACGGTCTCGTACGGGGCGGTGTAGCGCCCGTCCGCTTCGCGCGACGTCTGCGCGCCGATGGCGGCGGGCAGGTCCTCCGCGCCCCAGGTCAGTCCGGCGAGCGCGACGGGGCTGCGGGCGTACTCCTCCAGGCGGAAGATCGCGGCGGGGGTCTCCGTCGCGATCGGGAGCACGGGCGGCAGGTCGGCCCCAAGCGCCGCGAGCGTCGGGAGCCCTTCGGCCTTGGGCAGCACCAACCCTTGGGCCGCTCGCGCGACCGCCAGATCGGCGTCCAGCATTCCCGCATCGACCGGGTTGATCCGCACGAACCGCCGTGCGTCGCCTGCCGGTTCGGCGAGGAACGCCCTCACCGCGTCGCGGCCCAGGTCCTTGCGCGCGGGCGCGACCGAGTCCTCCAGGTCGAGGATCACCGCGTCCGCCCCGCTCGCCGCCGCCTTGGCGAAGCGGTCGGGCCGGTCGCCGGGCACGAACAGCAGCGAGCGCAGCCTCATGCGGGCCGCCGCCGGATCAAGGCGGTGCGCAGGCACCCGCAGACGAGCTCGTCGCGTTGGTTGTGGAGTTCGTGCCGGAACGTCACCAGCCCCGCACCGGGCCGCGACCCGCTCGCGCGCAACTCCGCCACCTCGGTCGAGGCGCGCATCGTGTCGCCGATGAACACGGGGGCCGGCATGACCAGCTTGTCGTAGCCCAGATTGGCGACGAGCACGCCAAGCGTCGTGTCGCCCACCGACAGCCCGACCATCAGCGAAAAAGTGAAGGTGCCGTTGACGAGGATGCGCCCGAACTCGCTCGCCTTCGCCGCCTCTGCATCGAGATGCAGCGGCTGCGGGTTGTGCGTCATGACGGTGAACAGGAGGTTGTCGGTCTCGGTCACCGTGCGCCCGATCTCGTGCAGGGTGCGGTCGCCGACCGTCCAGTCTTCGAAATATCGCCCGGCCATCGTCCGCTCCCGCCTGTGGTCCCGGTGCGGCTAGCTCAATCCAGCTTCAGCTTGAAGCCCGTGTGCGTAGCCTCAAACCCCAACCGCTCGTAGAAGCGGTGCGCGCCCGCCCGCTCGTTGGTCGAGGTGAGCTGGATCAGGCGGCAGCCGTTGACGCGCGCGCGCTCGACCGCGTGGACGATGAACGCCGCTCCCAGACCTTCGCCGCGCCGGTCGGAGGCGATCCGCACCGATTCGATCAACCCGCGCTTGCATCCGCGAAACGCTAGACCTGGAATCAGCGACAGCTGGAGATAGCCGATCAGCCTCCCGCCCTCCTCGGCGACAAGCGGCAACTGGCGCGGATCGGCGGCCATCTCGTCGAAGGCGGTGCGGTAGGCGGGGCCGAGCGGCGGCTCCGGCGCCTCGCGCCCGGCGCTCATCTCGTCGTCGGCGAGCAACGCCACGATCGCTTCGAGGTCGGCATGGCGGGCGGGACGAAATGAGATCATGGCCGCGCACCTACACCAGTAACATGGATCATGGCCAACTCGGTTCGTCGCTATTCCCGCTTGCCAGGGGGCCGGTGCGCCATTGAGCCCGGTCCGCCGAACTGATAACGTTCACCGAATAAGGCTTCGGCTCAGGCGACACAAGGCCGGGCGTTCGACGGGGAGAGGGATATGGGCGATCCGGGACGGCGCGCGGTGCTGGCGGGGCTCACCGCGGCCGGGATCGCGGCGGCGGTCGGCCCCGGCGCCGCGCGGGCGGTCGCGCCGGGCGATCCCGATCTCGGCCCGAACGTCGTCGTCTTCGACCCGTCGATGCCGACGGCGGCGATGCGGGCGCGGCTGGACGCGATCTTCCGCGAGCAGGAGCGCGCGCACTTTACCGATCGTCGCTACTGCGTCCTGTTCAAGCCCGGGCGGTACGCGCTCGACGTCGATGTCGGGTTCTTCACGCAGGTCGCGGGGCTGGGCGCGCTGCCCGGCGAAGTCGAGATCGACGGCCACGTCCATGTCGAGGCCGACTGGAACGACGGCATGGCGCTTGTGAACTTCTGGCGGGGCGTCGAGAACATGAGCGTACGGCCTCCGGACGGCCGGGACCGCTGGGCGGTGTCGCAGGCGGCGCCCTATCGCCGGATGCACCTGCGCGGCGACTTGGCGCTGGACGACGGCGGCTGGTCGAGCGGCGGGTTCATGGCCGATTGCCGGATCGACGGCCGGGTCCGGTCGGGATCGCAGCAGCAATGGTTCACCCGCAACGGCGCCATCGGGGGGTGGGACGGCGCGAACTGGAACATGATGTTCGTGGGCGTGGACGGCGCGCCGCCCACTAGCTTTCCCGAACCGCCGCATACCAGCCTGCCGACCGTCGAGCGGATGCGCGAGAAGCCGTTCGTCCACTTGGGCCGGGCGGGCGGATGGCGGGTGTTCGTGCCGGCGGTGCGTGCGGACAGCCGCGGGGTCAGCTGGGCGGCCGGGCTGCCGGCGGGCGGGTCGATCGCGCTCGACCGGTTCCTGATCGCGCGGCCGGAGACGCCCGTGCGCGCGATCAACGCCGCGCTCGCTCAGGGCAAGCACCTGCTGCTGACGCCGGGCGTGTACCGGCTGACCGAGCCGCTGCGCGTCGAGCGCGCGGGCACGGTCGTGCTCGGGCTGGGGCTCGCCACGCTGCTCGCGCTGAACGGATCAAAGGCGCTGACGGTCGCCGACGTGCCCGGCGTGGTGATCGCCGGGCTTATGCTCGATGCGGGGCCGACGCTCTCGCCCGTGCTGATGGAGGTCGGGCCGCGCGGAAGCGGGCGCGATCACCGCACGGACCCGACCACGCTCCACGATCTCTATTTCCGCGTGGGCGGCGCGGCGGTCGGGAACGCGACGACCTGTCTGGAGATCAATAGCCGGGGCGTGATCGGCGATCACTTGTGGATCTGGCGCGCCGACCACGGCGACCGCGAGGCCGGGCGCGTCCATGTCGGCTGGAACGAAAGCACGGGCGATCAGGGGCTGGTCGTGAACGGCGACGATGTCGCGCTCTACGGCCTGTTCGTGGAACATTTCCAAAAACACCAGACACTGTGGAACGGCGAGCGCGGGCGGACCTGGTTTTACCAGAACGAACTGCCCTACGACCCGCCCAGCCAGGCCGTCTACATGGCGGGCGGAACGCGGGGCTGGGCCGCGTACAAAGTGGCCGACCATGTGGACGACCACCGCGCGGTCGGCATGGGCGTGTATTCGAACTTCACCGCCGACCCCCGCATCGTGCTGGAAAGCGCCGTCGAGGTGCCGCGCAAGGCCGGCGTCACCGTCGAGCACGTGACGACGATTTCGCTGGGCGGCGGCAAGGGCACGATCGCGCACCTGGTCAACGAGGCGGGCGCGGCGGCCCGGCCCGGCGCGATCCGCCAGACGCTCAAACGCTATCCCGAAAACTGAGGACCGGCCCCATGACGTTAATCCTCCTTGTCGCCCAGGCCGCGAGCCTCGGCGCGACCAATCACCGGGTCGACCTGCCCATGCGCGCGCCCGTCGCGGCGCCGAGCTTCGCCGACGAGTTCGATCGCCCCACGGTCGACCGCGCCAAATGGCGGTTCGACACGTCGCGCAACGCGCAGGGATGGTACAACAACGAGAGGCAGTATTATTCCAACAACCGGCCGGAAAACGCCCGCATCGAACAGGGCGCGCTGGTGATCGAGGCGCAGCGGGAAGCGTTGTCGAAGCGGCGCTTCGCCGATTGGGGCGGGCAGGGCTACAGCTCGGCCAAGCTGGTGACGCGCCGCCCGCTCGGCTACGGCTTCTACGAGGTGCGGGCGAAGCTGCCCTGCGGACGCGGGATCTGGCCCGCCATCTGGTCGCTCGCTCCCGACGGAACCTGGCCCCAGAATGGCGAGATCGACATCATGGAGATGGTCGGGTGGGACCCGAACGTGATCCACGCCACGATCCATTCGGGCGCGTACAATCACCGGATCGGCACCCAGCGCGGCGCGCAAGAGCGGGTGCCGACCGCCTGCACGGCGTTCCACCGCTATCAGCTGAACTGGCGACCCGACGCGATCACGATCGGCGTGGACGACCGGGCGCATTTCCGGGTGGCGAACGATCGGCCGGGCAACGTGGCGGCTTGGCCATTCAAGCGGCCGTTCGATCTGATCCTGAACGTCGCCGTCGGGGGCGACTGGGGCGGGCAGAAGGGCGTGGACGACCGCGCATTCCCGCAGGCGATGCGGGTCGACTACGTGCGGTATTGGGCGGAAGCGCGGTAGCCCTTCCCTCCCGTCACGGCCTCATCGTCGCCGTGTCCAGCGTCGCGTCGAGGACCGTCCTCCGGTCCGCCGCGTCGCGCGCCAGCGCCACGCGGTAGCGGCCGGCCACGACGCGCCATCCGGGCAGCTTCACGTCATAATCGGCGACGACGCGCGGCTCGGCGATCAGGGTGACGCGCCGCGACTCGCCAGGCTTGAGCGTCACGCGGGTGAAGCCGGCGAGCCGCATCGGTGAGGCCGAGCCCGCGCGCGCGACGTAGATCTGCGGAACGTCCGATCCCGCGACGCGGCCGGTGTTCACCACCTCGAACGACACGGAAAGCGTCCTGCCGCCCGTCACCACCGGGTTGCGGTAGGCGAAGCCGGTGTAGCTCAGCCCATGCCCGAACGGGAACAGCGGCTTCAGACCCCGCCTCTCGTACCAACGATAGCCGACATCCGCGCCCTCCCGGTACTCCACGGGAAAGCTGGCGAGTTGATGGTTCGACGCCTCGGCCGGATTGGCGGCCGCCTGCGCCTCGACCGAGGTCAGCTTGTCGAGCCCGACGGGCACGGGGCGCGGCGGCTGCGACGCGTCCGCCGGAAAGGTGATCGGCAGGCGGCCCGACGGGTTGACGCGGCCGGTCAGCACGTTCGCGATCGCTTCGCCCCCGCGCTGGCCGGGATACCAGGCCTGGATGACCGCAGGCACCCTGGACAACCAAGGCATCAGCACCGGTCCGCCCGTCTCCAGCACGGCCACCGTGCGGGGCTGCGCGGCGGCGACCGCGGCGATCAGCGCGTCCTGGTGATCCGGCAGCCGGATGTCGGGGACGTCCTGCGCCTCCGTCGTCCACTGGGTGGCGAACACGATCGCCAGGTCAGCCGCGCGCGCCGCCTCGACGGTCGCGTTCAGGCTGCGGCCATCGACGAAGCTCACCTGCGCCCCGGGCAGCGCCTTGCGCAGCGCGAGCAGCGGCGAAGAGGCGTGATAGGTGTAGCGCGCAAACGAGGCGGCCGCGCCGGTCGACAGCGCGATCTCGATCGGCGCGCCGCCGACCGAGCGCACCTGGCTCGACCCGCCGCCGGACAACACGCCCACGTCCGCGCCGCCGCCGATGATCACGATCCTACGCGCGGAGCGGGCGAGCGGCAGCAAGCCTCCCTCGTTCTTGAGCAGGACGATTCCCGCCTCGGCGGCGCGCTGTGCGACGAGCGCGTTCGCCGCGTAATCGGGGGTGCGCGCCCGGTCCGGCACGGGCGTGTCGTACGCGCCCGTCATGATCAGCCCGGTCAGGTAGCGCGCGACCATGTCGTCGAGTCGCGCCACGGGTATGCTGCCGGCCCGGACCTCGGCCGCGAGCGGCTCGCTGAAATAGGGCGCCTTGTCGAGCTCCTGCCCCGATTGCTGGTCCAGCCCCGCGCGCGCGGCCTTGGCGGTGGAATGCACCCCGCCCCAATCGCTCATGACCCAGCCGGGATAGGCCCAGTCGCGTTTCAGAACCTTGTTCAACAGGAAGTCGTTTTCGCACGCCCAGTCGGAATTGACCTTGTTGTAGGCGCACATGACCGAGCCCGGCCGCCCCCGCTCGATCGCGATCTGGAAGGCGAGCAGGTCGCTCATGCGGAAGCTCGCCTCGTCGATGCGCGCGTCGACGACGGCGCGGCCCGTTTCCTGCGAATTGAGCGCGAAATGCTTGACCGTCGACACGATCCGGTTCGACTGGACGCCCGCGATATGCTCGCCCGCGAGCACCCCGGCCAGAAGCGGGTCCTCGCCCAGATATTCGAAGTTGCGGCCGTTCCACGGGTCGCGCGTCAGGTTGACGCCGCCCGCCAGCAGCACGTTGAACCGCTTGGCGCGCGCTTCCGCCCCGATCATCGACCCGCCAGCGCGCGCGATCTCGGGCGAGAAGGTCGCGGCGGTGGCGAGCGAGGACGGGAGCGCGGTGGCGACGTCGCCGGGGCGCTGCTCCACCTGGTTGGCGACGCCGAGCGACGCGTCGCTTTCGCGCACGATCGGCACGCCGAGCCGGGACACGCCGTCGATATGGCCCGCCGACGGGATCAGTTCGGCTCGGGTCTTGCCGGCGGCGAGCGGCGGAAACAGCCCGTGGACCAGCGCGATCTTCTCGTCGAGGGTCATGCGCGCCACGAGCGCGTCGGCGCGGGCGCGGGCCTGGACCTCGGTGGCGGCGGGCCGCGGGGCGGCGGTCGTCCGCGGCTCGCGGGCGATCGACGCCGCCCCCGTCATGGTGGACGCGGCGAGCAGCGCCGCGAACATGGCCTTCGACATGATGATCCCCTCCACTCGCCCGTTCCGGCTTTCCGTCACCAACAGCACAATGCGGTAACGTTCACAACCGGTCGTTGCATCGGAAACACGCCCGCCCGACGAAACGAGCGCGGCTCTTGACAAGGTTCCCGATTTCGCGGGAGTGAGCGTTCTCAATTCAGGCGGGGGCCAACCGCGCCGTGTGTTCAGGGGAGAGGACCATCATGCGCAGCTTCACGGCTCGCTCGTTATCGCAACTGGTGTTCGGCGCGTCGGCGCTGGCGATCGCGACCGCCCCGGGCGTCGCCCGGGCGCAGGACGCCGCGGCCACGCTGGGCGGCCCTGGACCGTCCGAGACACAGGATCAGCCCGCCGTAAGCGATACGGAAACGACGGCCGGCGAGGATATCGTCGTCACCGGCACCCGCGCGTCGCTGCGCGCATCCCTCGACATCAAGCGGAACGGCCAGGGCGTCGTCGACGCGATCTCTGCGGAGGACATCGGCAAATTCCCCGACACGAACCTCGCCGAATCGCTACAGCGTATCACGGGCGTATCGATCGACCGGTCGAACGGGGAAGGATCGACCGTCACCGTCCGCGGCTTTGGCCCTGAATATAATCTGGTGACATTGAACGGGCGGCAACTGCCTACGTCGACGTTGGGTGACGGCGCCAGCCCGCCCGCCTCGCGCTCGTTCGATTTCGCCAATCTCGCCTCCGAGGGCATCGCGGCGGTCGAAGTCTACAAGACCGGTCGCGCCGCCGTGCCGTCGGGCGGTATCGGATCGACCATCAACATCCGTACGCCCCGTCCGCTCGACCGGCCCGGCCTGCGCGGCTCGATCGCGGCCAAGGCCGTGACCGACACCTCGCAGAACGGCAAGAACGACGTCACGCCCGAAGTGTCGGGCATCATCAGCCAGACCTTCGCCGACGACCGTTTCGGCGTCCTGCTGACGGGCGTGTACCAGAAGCGCAACGCCAGCGTGAACACGGGCAGCGTCGGCTTCCGCGACGGGTTCCTGGGCTCGGAGAACAATTGGGGGACGCTCGCGCAGGCCGGTACGCCGGGCTTCGCGAACATCACCAATCGTCCGGACGCGACGGACGTTTACGAAATCCCGCAAAGCGCGGCCTACAACCTCACCAACATCAAGCGCGAGCGCATCAATGGGCAACTGGTGCTGCAATACCGCCCGATCGACTCGCTGACCGCGACGGTCGACTATACCTATTCGCGCAACAAGATCGAAGCGCGCGACAGCAGCGTCGGGCTCTGGTTCAACTTCGGCGA
>CAXTFF010000038.1:5533-11776 GCA_964243325.1 uncultured Sphingomonas sp. | reverse complement strand
GCATCCACCTCATCATGGCGACGCAGCGCCCGTCGGTCGACGTCATCACCGGCGTGATCAAGGCGAACCTGCCCACCCGCATCTCGTTCCACGTGACCTCCAAGATCGACAGCCGCACCATCCTGGGCGAACAGGGGGCCGAGCAGCTGCTGGGCAAGGGCGACATGCTCTACATGCCCGGCGGCCGCGGCGTGGTGCGCGTCCACGGCCCCTTCGTGTCGGACGAGGAGGTCCACCGCGTCGCCGATTTCTGGCGCGCGCAAGGCGCCCCCGACTACATCTCGTCCGTCACCGAGGAGCCCGAGGAGTCCTACCAGCTCGAAGGCGCCCCCACCGGCGAGGACTCCGCCGAGGACCAGCAATACCGCGCCGCGATCCAGTTGGTCTGCGAATCGCGCAAGGCGTCCACCAGCTGGCTCCAACGCCAGCTCCGCATCGGTTACAACTCGGCCGCCCGCCTGATCGAGCGGATGGAGAAGGACGGGGTCGTCGGGCGGCCCGACCACGTGGGGCGTAGGGAGGTGCTCCGGGACGCGGAGGGTCACGCGGTGTAGGCCGCACGCGATCAGCGGCGCTAATCGCGAGACGGCCGCACCCGGCCGGCGGGTCGGCCCCGCCGAACCCGTCCGACGGCACGGGATTTACGCCCGTGTCGGGCTTGCGCTTCTTCGCCGCAACGCACAAACCTGACACGTTAACGCGGAGGTCGGACTTGGACGTCAACGCCTTCAACGAGATGACCGGCCATTCGGGGGACACCGCCAACCCCCGCCAATGCTACGCAGCCGTCTCGCGCTGGCTTCACGAGTCGCCCGACGACCTGCTCCAGACGCGCCGCGCCCAGGCCGAGTTGTTCTTCCGTCGCATCGGCATCACCTTCGCGGTCTACGGCGACGCCGACGCGGGCGAGCGGCTCATCCCCTTCGACATCGTGCCCCGCTGCCTGTCGCGCACCGAATGGACCAGGCTGGAGGCGGGGCTGATCCAGCGGGTGACCGCGCTCAACGCGTTCCTGGCGGACGTGTATGGTCGGCGCGAGGTCGTCCGGGCGGGCGTCGTTCCGGAGGACCTGATCCTCCGCAACCCGCAATTCCTGCTTTCCGCGATCGGCCTGAAGCCCGCGCACGGCGTCCATGTCCATATCGCCGGCATCGACCTCGTCCGCACCGGCGCCGACGAGTTCCATGTGCTCGAGGACAATGTCCGCACCCCGTGGGGCGTCTCGTACATGCTCGAAAATGGCGAGGTGATGCACCGCCTGCTCCCCGAACTCGTAGAGCGTCACCGCGTCGCGCCGATCGAGGATTATCCCGAGACCCTGCTGGCCACCCTCCGGTCCGTGGCGCCTCCGCGCTGCGCCGGCGATCCGACGGTGGCCGTGCTCACCCCCGGCTTCCACAACTCGGCCTATTACGAACACGGTTTCCTGGCCGACAAGCTCGGCGTCGAGCTGGTCGAGGGCAACGACCTCTTCGTCTCCGACGACGTCTTGTTCATGCGCACGACCGAGGGGCCGAAACGCGTCGACGTGCTCTATCGCCGGGTCGACGACGCATATCTCGACCCGCTCGTCTTCCGTCCCGATTCGATCCTCGGCGTTCCCGGCCTCATGGCGGCGCATGCGGCCGGCAATCTCAGCGTCGCCAACGCGGTCGGCGCAGGCATCGCGGACGACAAGGCGATCTATAGCTACATGCCCGAGATCGTGCGCTTCTATACCGGCCGCGACGCCATCCTCCCCAACATCCAGACCTGGCGGTGCCGCGAACCCGACGCGCTTGCCCATGTCCTCGACCGGCTGCCCGAGCTCGTCGTCAAGGAAGTGGACGGGTCGGGCGGCTATGGAATGCTTGTCGGTCCCCACGCCACGTCGGAGGAGATCGCCGAGTTCCGCGCCAAGCTCGCGGCCGCGCCCGACAAGTTCATCGCCCAGCCGACCTTGGCGCTTTCCACATGCCCGACGCTCGCCGACGACGGGCTGGCGCCGCGCCATGTCGACCTGCGCCCGTTCGTCCTGACAGGCGCGAACGGAACCACGATCGTTCCGGGCGGTCTGACCCGCGTCGCGCTCCGCCCCGGTTCGCTGGTCGTCAATTCCAGCCAGGGCGGCGGGACCAAGGACACGTGGGTGCTGGATGATTGAGGGGCGCTCCATGGCCAAAGCGCGTCCACTGGCCGGGGGACGCGCCTGATGCTCTCCCGCACCGCCGGCGCGCTGTTCTGGACGGGCCGTTACGTCGAGCGCGCCGACTTCGTCTCGCGCCTCGTCGAGGCGACGTTGCGCCTCGCGGCGATGCCGTCCGGCTACGGCGGCGACGTCGCCGCCTGGCGCGGCGCGTTGGCGGCGGCCGGGGTCGACACGTCCTATGCGG
Source organism: uncultured Sphingomonas sp. (assembly GCA_964243325.1). Lineage (GTDB taxonomy): Bacteria > Pseudomonadota > Alphaproteobacteria > Sphingomonadales > Sphingomonadaceae > Sphingomonas. Next base: position 9,404 of record CAXTFF010000038.1, on the reverse strand, counting down.
CCGCGCATCCGGAGCTCGCGGAGGTTACCGCCCTCCAGTATCTGTCGCTCGATCCGCTCAACCCTTCCTCGATGCGCTCGTGCATCGAACAGGCGCGCACCAACGCCCGCGCGGTCCGCACCGCGCTCACCGCCGAGGTGTGGGAGGCGATCAACGCCGCCTGGCTCGAGGTCGAACGCTTCGGGCCCGCGCTCGACGGGCTCGTCACGCTGAACCGCCTGCTCGACTGGGTGAAAGCCGCCGTCCTCTCCTTCGACGGGGCCAACCACCGGACCATGCTGCGCGACGACGCCTATTGGTTCATCCGGCTGGGCGCCACGATCGAACGCGCCGACAACACCGCGCGGCTGCTCGACGTGAAGTATCACCTTCTCCTCCCCCGGACCGAGCCGATCGGCGGCAGCCTCGATTATTTCCAATGGACCACGATCCTGCGCACCGTGTCCGCGCTCACCGCCTATCGTCACGTCTACCGCGACGGCGTGAAGCCCTGGCTCGTTGCCGACCTGCTGATCCTGAACCGGATGATGCCGCGTTCGCTCAGCAGCTGCGCGCATGATGCGGTGCGCTATCTGGACCAGCTCGCCCATGTCCGCGGCCGCCGCGGCCCCGCGCATCGCCAGGCTGTCGCGATCGCCTCCCGTTTCGCCGGTGCCAGCATCGAGGGCATCTTCGCCGCCGGACTCCACGAGGGGATCGGGGAATTCCTCGACGAGAACAACCGCCTGGGCGAGCTCGTCGCCGAGCAGTATCTGTTCTGATGCGCGTCCGGGTCGATCATCGCACCACCTACCGTTATGACGCCCCCGCGTCCGGACTGGTTCAGCTCCTGCGGCTGCGCCCCTCCGACCATGACGGCCAGCATGTGGGGGATTGGCGGATCGACATCGACGTCGACGGGACCTTGCGCGAGAGCCGCGACGCGTTCGGAAACCGCGTCGCGGCCTTTTACGCCGACGGGCCGCTCTCCGCGCTGACGATCGGCGTCGGCGGCGAGGTGGAAGTCCAGGACACCGGGGGTCTGATCCGCGCGCCCGAACCGCTTCCCGCGCCCGTCTACCTCCGCCCGACCGCGCTGACCGCTTTGACGCCCGACCTCGCGGCCATGGCGCGACGTTTCGCCGACGATGCCCCGCTCGCGGCGTTGCATGCGTTGAACGCCGCGATCCATGACGAGCTCCGCTTCGAGATCGGCGCGACCGACAGCGCGACCACCGCCGCCGCCGCGCTCGCCGCCGGCCACGGCGTCTGCCAGGATTTCGCGCACATCTTCGTCGCCGTCGCGCGTGCGATGGGCCGCCCGGCCCGCTACGTCTCCGGCCATCTCGCCCGGGACGATACGCAGGACGCCGCCCATGCCTGGGCCGAGGCGCTGGTTCCGGACCTGGGCTGGGTCGCCTTCGATCCCGCCAACGGCATCTCCGCCACCGACCGCTACCTGCGCGTCGCGGTCGGCCTCGATTATCTCGACGCCGCTCCCATCCGCGGCGCGCGGCGCGGCGGCGGGACCGAGCACATGCACGTGACCGTCAACGCCGGCCCCTCGCAACGCCAGTTCCAAAACCGGGGCGGCGACATGTTCCAATCCCAGGACCAAGGGTGAGACGTCCATGACCTATTGCCTCGGAATGCTCGTGGAGGACGGGCTGGTGATGCTGGCCGACACCCGCACCAACGCGGGCGTCGACAACATCTCCACCTATCGCAAGCTGCGCATCGTCGCGAACCCGCCCGACCGCCTCGTCGCGATCGCGTCGGCGGGCAGCCTGTCGACCACTCAAGCCGCGATGCAGCGGCTGGAAGGCGGCGTCCTGAATCCGGAGACGGGCGAGCTCGACACGTTCCTCACCGTCCCTTCCATCTTCGCCGCGGCCCTGGCCGCCGGCCGCGCGGTCCGCATGTCGCGCGACGCGCTATCCGGGCTCCAGCAGGAGAACGTGAATTTCGAGGCGACGCTCCTGATCGGCGGCGCGGTCGGCGACGAACCCTTGCGGCTGTTCCTCGTCTATGCCGCCGGCAACGTCATAGAATGTGGACCCGACACCCCCTACCTCCAGATCGGCGAGACCAAATACGGCAAGCCCATCCTCGACCGGGCGCTCCGCCACGGCTGCCCGCTACCCGAGGCGATCAAGATCGCGCTCATCTCTTTCGATTCCACCATGCGCTCCAACCTCGCGGTCGGCCCGCCGCTCGACCTGCTCGTCATCCGCAACGAACAGCGCGGCGGCGAGCACGTCCGGCGCATCACGGACGACGACGAGTATTTCCGCGACCTTGCCCAGCGATGGGCGGAAGCGCTGGCGCATGCGCGGGCGGAGATCCCCGACCCGCCTTACTAGGGCACGTGCGGTATGCTCCTGGTCCGCTTGATCGCATCGGCCCGCCCGGGCCATTCGCTGCTGGATCTTGAACCGATATCGATGACGGCGATGTCGGATGGTGTCGGGAAGCGTCGCTTCCCCTTCCAATGTTGGACTCCTTCTGCTCCAAGCTGGCGGATGACGATCCGAGCCGCCTCGATCAGCCCCGGCGTTCCGGCCGCGCGCCAGGCTCGCGCCGCGCCCGGAAATCGCCTCCCCACGCACCGTGCGGCCGCCCCCTCCACTCCGCCCGCCGAGCGTTCTTGGCGTGACCTTTGGTGACCTTCCGTAGCCCCGCACCCCCGCCCCGCCTGACGCCGGACCCGCGTTCACGCCTCAACTTCCCTCAACTTGTTCAGCTTCGCCCACGCGTTTCCGCCATTCACGGCCGGTTCAATCCAACAGCGCCAACGATCCCGCCCAGCCCCAAGGAGCCCGTCCGCTGATCCGTCCGCCCGTTCCCGCCGCCATCCCCATCGCCATCTGGGCCGCCGCGCTGGGCTTCGCCGCGCCCGCCGCGCCGGTGCTCGCCGCCCCCGTCCCCGCGCCGCAAGCGTCCCCAGCCGCGCCCGCGACCGAGCTCGCCGCCGTCCGGCGGCATCTCCAGTCGCTCGCCACGCTCACCGCCGACTTCTCGCAGACCGACCGGGGCGGGCGCGTGCTGACAGGCGTGCTGACGCTCAAGCAGCCCGGCCGCATCCGCTTCCAGTACGAGCGCGGCGTGCCGTTGCTCATCGTCGCGGAGGGCGGGGCGCTGACCTTCATCGATTATTCGGTCCGCCAGGTGCAGCGCTGGCCGATCCGCAACTCGCCGCTGGGCGTCCTGCTCGATCCGTCCCGCGACCTGACCCGCTACGCCCGGGTCGTGCCCGGGCCGCGCGCGGTGATCTCCGTCGAGGCGCGCGACCCCGGGCATCCCGAATACGGCCGCATCACCCTGATCTTCGCGCAGCGACCGGACGCGCCCGCGGGGCTGACGCTCCAGGGCTGGGTCGCGCTCGACAGCCAGAACAACCGCACCACCGTGCGCCTGTCGAACCAGCGCTACGGCGCGCCCGTGGGCGACGGGACGTTCCGCTGGAACGATCCGCGGAAGACCGGCCCCCGATCCTGACTCGCGGTTCATCGCAGCGACAGGTTAACGGCCTTATGGGGGGCACGCGGACGTGGAGCGGGGGTTCGGGATTTTCCCCCTGTTGCCCGGGCCTTGGCTCCATTTCCCGCCTGCGTGACGAACGCCAGGTCGGCCCTCGCTCCATGCCCCCGGAGCGGGGGTCTTTGGCGTCGGGCGGCTTGCGCCGCCCCGGCGCAAGACCCGCCGGACGCCCGGCCGACGTAGCATCGCTACGATCGACGACGCGGCTTTGCCGCGGCGCGGGGTGACGTTCCACGTGGAACCGCTTAGACCGCCCCCGTGAAGATCGCCTCCTGGAACATCAACTCGGTCCGGTTCCGCATCGCCATCGTGCGGCGCTTCCTGCGCGAGCGGGAGCCAGACATCCTGTGCC
>CAXTFF010000038.1:0-5523 GCA_964243325.1 uncultured Sphingomonas sp. | reverse complement strand
GCGTCCAGCCGTTCGTAGATCTCGCCGATGCGGTGCATGTCACCGTCGGGATCATGCGCGATGCGGTCGCTTTCGGCGAGCAGCTCGGCGCGCTCGACATCCGCCGCCAGCACCGCCTCGATTGGGGACTGGGTCCCGTGCGGCGCTTCCTGCGCGAGCGGGAGCCGGACATCCTGTGCCTCCAGGAGACCAAGGTCGTCGACGCCGACTTCCCCGCCGACGCCTTCCGCGAACTGGGCTACGACCACATCGTCCTCCACGGCCAGCCCTCCTACCACGGCGTCGCGGTCGTCTCCCGCGTCCCCGTCACCAAGGACGACCGCCTCGACTGGCAGGCCAACCGCGAAGCCCGCCACTTGGGCGTCCGGCTCCCCAACGGCGTGCGGCTGGAGAACGTCTACATCCCGGCCGGCGGCGACCTGCCCGACCGCGCGCTCAACCCCAAATTCGGCCAGAAGCTCGACTTCCTGGACCGCATGACCGGCTGGTCCGACGCGCTCGACGTCCCCACCATCCTCGTCGGGGACTTCAACATCGCCCCCCTGCCCTGCGACGTCTGGAGCCACCGCCAGCTGCTCGGCACCGTCAGCCACACGCCCGTCGAGGTCGAGACGCTCGCCCGCCTGCGGGCCGCGGCCGACTGGGTCGATCTCGGCCGCCGCTTCCAGCCGCCGCCGCAGCCCGTCTTCACTTGGTGGAGCTACCGCAACAAGGACTGGGCGGCGTCGAACCGCGGCCGCCGTCTCGACCACCAATGGGTCACCCCCGACGTCGCGGGCGCCGCCCGGGCGCACCACGTCTTCACGGAGGCCCGCGACTGGCCCAAGCCGTCCGACCACGTCCCGCTCATCACCGAGTTCGCCTTTTGAGCGATCCCCGGCGGCCGGAGGCCGACCCTCGACCACGCGCGGCGGCGCGGGCGATCGACGCGCTCCGCCGCGGCTGGCCGATCGCCATAGACGGCCTGGGCCTGCTCGCGGTCGAGACCGCCGACCCCGACCGCCTGCGCGCCTTCGAGGGCGACGTGCCTGGCGACATCCTCATCTCCGCCGGCCGCGCCGCGACGCTCAAGCTCGCCAACCAGCGCGAGGCCGCGGCGGCGTTGCGGTCCCCGCAAGACGGCGCTTTGCGGGGTGGCCCCGACGGCCCCGTCCTCGTCGAGCGCGCCCCCTGGATCGACCTCGCCGCCGCCACCGCGCTCGCCGATCCCCAATTCGACCTCGCCACCCCGCTCAAGGGTCCCTACCGCGCGCTCCCGCTGCCCGACCCCGCGCCCGCCGCCGCCGCCCTCCGCCTGGCGCGCATCGCCGGCCTGCTCCCGGCCTTCTTCACGGGCGACGGGTCCCAAGCCGAAGTGGCGCTCACCCCCGCCGACATCGAGGCGCACGAGGATCCGGACCGCCTGCGGCTCGTCGTCCGCGCCCGCCTGCCCGTGACCTACGCCGAGGACGCCGAGATCGCGGCCTTCCGCTCCCCCGAATCCGCCGACGAGCATGTCGCGCTCCTGATCGGCCGGCCGACCGGCGACGCCCCGCTGGTGCGCCTCCACAGCGAATGCCTGACGGGCGACGCGCTCGGCTCGCTCAAATGCGACTGCGGCCCCCAGCTCGCCCAGGCCGTCCGCGCCATCGCCGCCGAAGGCTGGGGCATCCTCCTCTACCTGCGCCAGGAAGGCCGCGGCATCGGCCTGGTCAACAAGCTGCGCGCCTACGCGCTCCAGGACCAGGGCTTCGACACGGTCGACGCCAACACCCGCCTGGGCTTCGCGGTCGACGCGCGCGATTTCGGCGTGGCGGCGCGGATGCTGGCGCGGCTGGGCCAGGACCGGGTGCGGCTGCTCACGAACAACCCCGCCAAGGTCGCCGGGCTGGAGGCGAAAGGGATAACGGTGGTCGAGCGGGTCGCCCACCACCTGCCGCCCAACCCGCACAACGAACGCTACCTCGCCACTAAGCGCGACCGGACGGGCCATCAGCTATGAGCTCGGCCACCTCGTCCCAGTCCGCCGCGACCGCATCGACGCCCAGCGCCCGCAGGCGGTCGCCGTGCCCGATCCCGCAATGCGACCCGGCGCACAGCCCGACCACATGGCCCCCGCTCGCGACCGCCCCCGTCGCGCCCACCGGCGAGTCCTCGATCATCAGGCAGTCCCCGATCGCCACGCCCAGCGCCGCGGCGCCGTGGAGATACAGGTCGGGCGCGGGCTTGCCCCGCGCCACATGCTCGCGCCCGGAATAGAGATGGTCGCCGAACGCCGCGCGCAGCCCGATATGCTCCAGGTGCCGCGCGATCCAGGCGGTCGAACTGGACGACACGACCGCGCGCGGCAGGGCGGGCGGCAGCGCGCGGACGAACTCGACCGCGCCCGCCACCGCGTCGATCCCCGCCGCCATCACCCGCTCGTCCTCGACCGCCCGCGCCTGGTGGAAGCCGTCCGGCAGCGGTCCCCCGATCCACCGCTCGACCGCCTCGAAGAAGTCGCGCGACGCCAGCCCCATGAAATTGGCCATCGACTCCTCGGTCGTGGTCGGGTGCCCGTTGGCCGTCAGCCACTGCGCGATCTGCCGGTTGCCCAGATACTCGCTCTCGATCAGCACACCGTCGAAATCGAACAGGATCGCCCCGAACTTCACGCCCGCGCCCCGAACAGGGCCGACCCGACCCGCACATGCGTCGCGCCGATCATCACCGCCGTCTCGAAATCGTCCGACATTCCCATGCTCAATCCGCTCACTCCCTCCCCGCGCGCCAGCTCGGCGAGCAGCGCGAAATACGGTGCCGGCTCGACCCCGGCGGGCGGCAGGCACATCAACCCCGCCACCGGCAGCCCCGCCGTGCGCGCCTGCGCCAGCAGCGCGGGCGCGTCGGCGATGGCGCACCCGCCCTTCTGCGCCTCCTCGCCGATATTGACCTGGACGAAGCAGTCCGGCCGCCGCCCCGCCCGGTCCATCGCCTTGCCCAGCGCGCTCACCAGCGACGGCCGGTCGACCGAATGGACCGCGTCGAACAACGCCACCGCCTCGTCGGCCTTGTTCGACTGCAGCTGCCCGACCAGGTGCAGCCGGGCGCCTGGATATTCGTCGCGGAGTTCGGGCCATTTCGCCGCCGTCTCCGCCACCCGGTTCTCGCCGAAATCGCGCTGCCCCGCCGCCAGCAACGGCCGGATGGCGTCGGCCCCGTGCGTCTTGGACACCGCGACCAGCGTGGTCCCGTCCGCCGGCCGCCCGACCGAGGCCGCCGCCCTGGCGATCCGCTCCCGGATCGCGCCCAACCTGGTGTCAGCCGTCATGCCGAGCCCTATAGGGGCCGCGATGCGTGCCCGGTACCCCGTTTGCTGGCTGATGACCGACGAGCGGATGGGCGATGCGCTGATGCCTGTGTTGCTGGCGCTCCCGCCCGGATCGGGGGTGGTGTTTCGCCACTACGCGCTCGGCGACCGCGACCGCCGCGCGCTGTTCGGCCACGTCCGCCGCGTCGCCCGTGCCCGCCGGCTGCTGCTGGTCGTCGCGCGACCGGGCGGGATCGGCCGGGCGGACGGCGTGCACGGGACCGCGAAGGGGACGGGCATGCGGACCTGGCCCGCGCACGACCGGCGGGAGGCGGTGGCGGGCGCGCGGGCGGGCGCGGACCTGCTGTTCGTGTCGCCGGTCTTTCCCACACGCTCGCATCCGGGAGCAGCGGCGATCGGCGTCGCGAAGGCGGCGGCGATCGGGCGCGGATCGGGGATCGGGCTGATCGCGCTGGGCGGCATGAACGCGCGGCGGTTCCGGGCGGCGCGGTCGCTCGGCTTCGCGGGGTGGGCCGCGATCGACGCCTTCGCTAGCCCCCTCCTGCTTTCGCGGAGGAGGGACAGGCGCGGAGCGCCAGGGTGAGGGCCGGACCGTGTCAAGAAGATCGCCACCACTCGCGGGCGGCGCCGCGGCGAAGCCGCGTCGTCGGTCGTAGCTGCGCCACGCCGGCCGAGCTTGCGCGAGTCCTTAGGCCGGGTGCCCAAAGCCGCGCTGCGCTAGAACCGGAAAGCCGTCCCCAGATACACCGCCTGGCTGTCGCGCCGATCATCCAACCGCGCGATCCGCTCGCGGTCCGTCCGGTACCGGACCCCCGCGGTCACATCCAGGTTGCGCGTCAGCGAGTAGGAGCTGCCCACATCGAGCGAATAGCTCCGGTCGCCCGGCACCAGCTGCGGTCCGTCGCCCGTCGCCCGGTCAGCGCCCGCCTTTACGCGCGCGGTCAGGCGCGGCAACGAATAGCTCACGCCTACCTCGGCCGACTCGCGCCCGCCCAGCTGCCCGGGCACGGCGACCTTGGCCACGTCGCCCGACAGCGCGAACCGCCGCCAGCCGACCGCCAGGCCCAGATTATAGGCGGTCGGGGCCAGGCCGACCGTCGGTGTCGCCGCCGCCGTACGGTCGTCGTCGGGCCGTGCGGTCCGCGCGCGCACCGCCACCGTGACCGCGCGGCTGTTCTTGGCTTCGGCGGGCGTGAAGCGGAAGCCGCGCGCCTCCAACCCGCCACGCGCGAACAAAGCCGCCAGCCTGGGATCGGCGGACGACGGCGTGAACGCGCCGACGCCGCGCGCGGGCGCGCGCTTGGCCACGACGCGGCGGGTCTGCTCGGTCGCGGCGACGGCGGGCGCGATCGTCACCCCGGCGGCGATCAACGCCCCCGCGACGATGCCCGCGGTCAGGCGGCCTTTATTTGCGTTCCCGTTCACGCCGTCACACCTGTTGCCCCGTTCCGGCGATTCCAAGCGGCAATCCGCGCGAACGCTCCCGTCCCGCCGCTTTTTCGCCCAACTGTTGCAATCGGCACACAATATGCAGCCTCTGCCCCGGTCCGAGTGGCGTCCTTGCGGCCCGGCACCCGCGCTAGTAGGACACCCGGCGACAAGTTCCCGCCTATCCAGGACCGCCGCCCATGATCCGCCCGTCCCGCTTCCTGCTCGCACCGCTGCTGCTCGGACTGGTGCTTCCCCTCGCCGCCTGCGGGGGCAAGCAGGGCGGCGGGGCGGCCGATCTCGCCGCGTCGCGGGTCACGACGATCGGCGTCAACTCCTATCTGTGGCGCGCCAGCCTCGACACCCTGTCCTTCATGCCGCTCGTCCAGACTGACTCGAACGGTGGCGTCATCGTCACCGACTGGTACGCCAACCCGCAGACGCCCTCCGAGCGGATGAAGGTCACCGTCACCATCCTCGACCAGGACCTGCGCGCCGACGCGTTGCGCGTCGCGGCCATCCGCCAGGTCAACCAGGGCGGCCAGTGGGTCGCCGCTTCCGTCCAGGCCGCCACCGTCCAGAAACTGGAGGAGATCATCCTGACGCGCGCCCGCGACCTGCGCCGCGGCGCGATGGCGAGCTAAGCCGGAGGCATGGCGTCACGCTTCAACGCGCTCAAGAGCGACGCGGCATGGCAGAAGGTCTGGGACGAGCGGTCCACCTTCGCCGCCGACGACGACAGTTCCAAGCCGCGCGCCTACGTGCTCGAGATGTTCCCCTATCCGTCGGGGCGCATCCATATGGGC
>CAXTFF010000037.1:0-11872 GCA_964243325.1 uncultured Sphingomonas sp. | reverse complement strand
TGGGCGGCGGCGTGCGCGCCGAGCGCGTCGGCGGCCGCGGCGGCGTCGGCGAAGGTGCCGGGATAGCCGCCGCCGGGGCGGTCGACGCCCCGGTAGTCGATGTTCCACACCGCCACGCCGGACGAGCGCAGGTCGGCGGCGATCCAGTTCATGAGCGTGCGGTCGGCGATCTTGGTCTGCCAGCAACCGCCGTGGACCATCAGGACGACCGGGTGCGGGCCGGGGCCGGCGGGGAGCCAGAGATCGACCTTGTGCATGGCGTCGGGGCCGTACGCGATCGTCGCGTCGGCCGCCGGGCGGGGGCGTTCGACGAGGTCGGGCCATTTCAGGAGCGGCGCGTCGGCGGCGGCGGCCGGGCCGCCGATCGCGGCCAAGGTCACCAAGGTCACGCCAAGGACGGCTTGCGCCGCCCGTCCGATCGGATCCAGGCGGCCCCGGCGGTTCATGAGGGCGCGGTGGTGGACGCGGCGGACGAGCGGCCGCCGGCATCGTGCTTGGAAACGGTCATCCGCGTCCTGCTGACACATCGCCGGCGGGTAGGACAGCGCGAAAAGCGGAACAGTTGTGGAACGCCGCGTACGCCTGCTATCGGACGCCTCGACCATGGCCACCGATCCCCTCGACCAGCCCCCCATCGGCATCCTGGACGCGCCGTTCGATACCGCGCTGTCGGAGCGGTACCTCGTCTACGCGTTGTCGACGATCACCGCGCGGTCGCTGCCCGACGTGCGCGACGGATTGAAGCCCGTCCACCGCCGGCTGTTGTGGGCGATGCGGCTGCTCCGGCTGGACCCGGCGTCGGGGTACAAGAAATGCGCGCGCGTCGTCGGCGACGTGATCGGCAAGTACCATCCCCACGGCGACCAGTCGGTGTACGACGCGATGGTCCGCCTGGCGCAGGATTTCGCGCTGCGGTACCCGCTGGTCGACGGGCAGGGCAATTTCGGCAACATCGACGGCGATAACGCCGCCGCCTACCGTTACACCGAGGCGCGGCTGACCACCGTCGCGATCGACCTGATGGACGGGCTGGACGAGGACGCGGTCGCCTATCGCCCGACCTATAACGGCGAGGAGCAGGAGCCCGAGCTGTTTCCGGGGATGTTCCCCAACCTGCTGGCCAACGGCGCGGCGGGGATCGCGGTCGGGATGGCGACGAGCATCCCGCCGCACAACGCCGCCGAGCTGCTGGACGCCGCGATCCTGCTGGTGGACGACCCGGATGCCGGCGACGCGGCGATCCTGGACCATGTGACCGGGCCCGATTTCCCCACGGGCGGGCTGGTGGTCGATCCGCCCGCCGCGATCGCGGAGGCCTACGCCACCGGGCGCGGGTCGTTCCGGGTGCGCGCGCGCTGGTCCGTCGAGCGCGAGAAGGGCGGGGGGTGGACCGCGGTCGTGTCCGAGATCCCCTACGGCGTCCAGAAGGGCAAGCTGATCGAGCAGGTCGCGGCGCTCATCAACGACAGGAAGCTGCCGATCCTGGCGGACGTGCGCGACGAGTCGGACGCGGAGATCAGGGTCGTGATCGAGCCGCGCAGCCGCACGGTCGACGTGGCCGTGCTGATGGACGGGCTGTTCCGGCTGACCGACCTGGAGGTCCGGGTGCCGCTCAACCTCAACGTGCTCGACAAGGACCGGACGCCGCGCGTCATGTCGCTGCGCGGAGCGCTGGCGGCGTGGGTGGAGCACCAGTTCGTGGTGCTGGCGCGGCGGACCGAGCACCGGCTGGCCCGGATCGCCGACCGGAGCGAGCTGCTCGACGGGTATCTGATCGCGTATCTGAACCTCGACCGGGTGATCGAGATCATCCGGACGCAGGACGAGCCCAAGGCGGTGATGATCGCCGAGTTCGCGCTCACCGACCGGCAGGCGGAGGCGGTCCTCAACATGCGCCTCCGGTCGCTCAGGCGGCTGGAGGAGTTCGAGCTCCGGCGCGAGCGGGACAAGCTGGGCAAGGAGGGGGCGGGCCTGGCGGCGTTGCTCGCCGATCCCAAGAAGCGGCGGAGCCGGTTGAAGCGCGACCTGGGCAAGGTCCGCGACCGGTACGGGCCGGACACGAAGCTCGGGGCGCGGCGGACCACGGTGGCCGAGGCCGCCCCGACGCGCGACCTGCCCGTCGAGGCGATGATCGAGCGCGAGCCGATCACGGTGATCCTGTCCAAGCGCGGCTGGGTGCGCGCGATGCGCGGGCACGGGGACCTGGCCGCGCCCGAGACGCTGAAGTTCAAGGAAGGGGACGGTCCGGCCTTCGCCTTCCACGCGCAGACGACCGACAAGCTGCTGCTGGCGGCCGAGAACGGGCGCTTCTTCACGCTGGCGGCCGACAAGCTGCCGGGCGGGCGCGGGTTCGGCGAGCCGGTGCGCGCCGGCATCGACCTGGACGGACAGGTCGGGATCGTCGCGTTCCTGCCCGCGGGGCGGCAGGAGAAGCTGCTGGTGGTCGCGAGCGACGGGCGCGGGTTCGTGGTCCAGGTCGCCGATACGGTGGCGGAGACGCGCAAGGGCAAGACGGTGCTGTCGCCACGCGATGGATCGGGGCTCAAGGTCGTGCGGCCGGTGCCGCCGGGCGCGGACTACGTGGCGGCGATCGGGGACAATCGGCGGATGCTGGTGTTTCCGCTGGGGGAGTTGCCCGAACTGGCGCGCGGCACGGGCGCGCCCCTGCAGCGCTACCGCGACGGCGGGCTGTCGGACGCGGTCGCGTTCACCTTCGCGGGCGGGCTGTCCTGGCCGATGGGCGGCGCGGGCGGGCGCACGCGGACGGAAGGCGACCTGTCGGGCTGGCGCGCCGCGCGGGGCGCGGCGGGTCGGATGCCGCCCAACGGCTTTCCGCGCGACAACCGCTTCACGCCCTGAACCGGATGGGGAACGGTTGGTAGATTTTTGTCGCGCGCGCGTAACGGGTTGCGGGTCCGCGCTTTAGACGAACTTAATCCATGTGGGGATAGGCCCGCCGGCATGGCATCCGATCCTTCCTTTCCGCCTCCGGCGTTCCAGCCCGCCTCGATGGAGCGGACGATGGAGATGCTCTCCATCCCCGCGGTCCACGTGTCGCATCGGGGCGATCGGACGGTGGTCGTGGCGAGCAACTCGGCGTTCCGCGGAGCGAGGCTCGCCTGCCCGGACGACGCCGGGGCGTTGCCGGGAACGTTGAGCGCGCACGTGGCGCTGTTCCTGGCGTCGCAGGAGACGCGGCGCGACTTCGACTGGGCGGTGGGCGACGCGGTCCACGCGCGGTATTTCGGGGTCACCGCCGCCCGGGGCCACGCCAAGGCGTCGGATCGGTGCACGCTCACCTTCGTCGACCATACCGCGCAGGAGCGGATGGAGCGCAGCCTGCGCCGCGAGATGACCACCGACAGCCTGACGGGGCTCCCCAACCGGGAAGGTTTCGACGACCTGCTCGACCGGGTCGAGCCGCGCCGCGACGACCACGCCGTGCTGGTGGTCGACCTGAAGCGGTTCGGGCGGTTGAACGCCTGCCTGGGAAGCCTGGCGGGTGACGAGCTGCTCATCAGCGTGGCCCGGCGGATCAAGGGGGCGCTGCGCGCGCGCGACGGGCTGGCGCGGATCGGCGGGGACGAGTTCGGCGTGCTGCTGGAGCTCGACGAGGACCGGGCGGAGGCGGGGCAGGTCGCCCGCCGGGTCGAGGGCGCGCTGGCGGCCCCGTTCCGGCTGTCCGATTACCGGATCCGGGTGGAATGCTCGATCGGCATCGCTTTCGGGGCCGACCGCGCGGAGGACGCGGGAGGATGGGGCGAGGAGCTGGTCCGCCACGCGCAGTTCGCGGTCAAGCGCGCCAAGGAGAGCGGGGGGACCGAGGTGTACCAGCCCCGCGCCTTCACCGCCGCCAGACGGCAGTTCGCGCTGGAGACGCAGCTGCGGCGCGCGGTGGAGAACGGGGCGCTTCGGCACGAGTACCAGCCGATCTGCGACCTCAGGACGGGCCGCGTCGTCGCGTTCGAGGCGTTGGCGCGGTGGACGGACGAGGAGGGCCGGGCGGTGTCGCCGACCGAGTTCATTCCCGTGGCCGAGGAGTCGGGGCTGATCGTCCCGCTGGGCCGCTGGGGGATGGAGGAGGCGACGCGGACGCTGGCCGAGTGGGACGCGCGCGCGGGCGGCGATTGCGGCGTCCAGATGTCGGTGAACCTGTCGCCGATCCAGCTGCAGCGCGACGACGTCCCGGCGATGGCCGCCGAGGCGCTGGCCGCATCGGGGGTGTCGGGAAGCAGGCTGAAGCTGGAATTGACCGAATCGGCCCTGGTGACCGATCCCGAGCGCACGGCCGGGCTGATGTTCGCGCTGCGCGACCTGGGCGCGACCATCGCGATGGACGATTTCGGGACGGGCTATTCCAACCTCGCCCATCTCCAGAAACTGCCGATCGACATCCTCAAGATCGACCGCAGCCTGGTGACGGGGATGCTGGCCGACCGCGACAAGGTGGCGCTGGTGCGCGCGGTGCTCAGCCTGGCCCAGGCGTTGGGGATGGCCACGGTGGCCGAGGGCGTCGAGGACGCCGAGCTGGCGCGGACGCTGGCGGCGCTCGGGTGCCCGATGGGGCAGGGTTACTATTACGCGCGGCCGTTGTCGCCCGAGGCGGCGTTCGCGGCGATCGCGTCCGCCACCGCCTGATCGACCACGGCGTCGGGGAGCGCGGCGGGAAAGCCGTCGGCGATCCAGCGCGTCTCCAGCGCGCGCAGCGTGCGCGCGACGTCGGGACCCTTGGCCAGCCCGAGACGGGGAGGCGGGGCGGGGTCCAGCCGGGCAGATCGTCCAGCGGCGCGCCCGCGAGCAGGAGCCGGTCGACCGCGCCCTCCACGCCGACGCGGTACGCTAGCGCGCGCGCGCCCTCCGCGCCGACGCCCGCGCCCGCGGCGGTCAGGCGCCTGCGGTCGGCGTTCGACAATCTGAGCCGCGCGCCGACCCCGTCGGCCGCATCCGGCGGGACGAGCGCGGCGAGGCGGCGGGCCGCATCCGGCGCGACGCCCGCCGACGCCTCGGCCGCCGCCAGCCGGGCGAGCCGGAGGACGCCGCCTTCGGCGATCTCGGGCAGGACGGCGCGCAGGACGCCGTGATCGACCATCAGCCGCATCGCCGCGACCGCGCCGCGCGCGACGAGGAGCTTCAGGAGCTCGCCCGCGATCCGCTCGCGCGACAGCGCCATCAGGTCGTTGGCGCGCGCGGCGCAGGCCAGGAGGCCGTCCTGGTCGACCTCCTGGCCGAAGCGCGCGTGGAAGCGGAAGAAGCGGAGGATGCGCAGATGGTCCTCGGCGATGCGGCGATACGGGTCGCCGATGAAGCGCACGCGGCCGGCCAGTATGTCCGGGTGGCCCCCGTGCCAGTCGCAGATCGCGCCGGTCGACGGATCGGCGTAGAGCGCGTTCATCGTGAAGTCGCGCCGGGCGGCGTCCTCCCGCCAGTCGTCGCTGAACGCCACGACCGCATGGCGGCCGTCGGTCGCGACGTCGCGGCGCAGCGTCGTGACCTCGACCGGGCCCGACGCGAGCACCGCCGTCACCGTGCCGTGCGCGAGGCCGGTCGGGACCGCGCGGACGCCCGCGGCGGCGAGCCGCTCCACCACGCGCCCGGGAGCCAAGCGGGTGGCGATGTCGACGTCCGACACCTCCAGGCCGAGCAGCGTGTCGCGGACCGCGCCGCCGACATAGCGCGCGTCGCCCTCGCGCGCGCCGAGCGCGTCGGCGAGGTCGCGCAGGCCCTCGCGCTCGCGCCAGGGGGCGGGCGGCAGGATCAGCCCCACCGCAGCCGCCGCGACAGGTTGACGATCATGGCGGCGGTCGCGCCCCAGATCCGGCGCTCGCCCCAGCCGATCTCCCAATAATCCCGCCGCCGCCCGCGCCAGTCCATGTGCGCGCGGTGGTGGTTGGCGGGGTCGAGCAGGAAGGCGAGCGGGACTTCGAACACCGCCGCCACCTCGGCCTCCGCCGGGCGGAGCGGCAGGTCGGGCGGAACGACGCCGACCACCGGGGTCACGTCGAAGCCGGTGACGGTGCGGTAGCGGTCGGCGGCGCCCGCCACCTGCACGAGCGACGGGGGGACGCCGATCTCCTCCTCCGCCTCGCGCAGCGCGGCGGCGACGGCGTCCCGGTCGCCGGGATCGACGCGGCCGCCCGGAAAGGCGATCTGGCCCGCGTGGGTGCGCATCGACGCGGTGCGCCGCGTCAGGATCACGCCGGGCTCCGGACGGTCGGTGACGGGGATCAACACGGCGGCAGGGATCAGCGTGTCCGGCGCGCGGTCGTCGAGCTCGCGGTGGTCGCCGGTCAGAAGATCGAGCCCGCCGCCGCCCTGCGCGAGCGCGGCGCGCAGCCGGTCGGCCAGCGTCACGCCTGGTCGGGCAGCGGAAAGAACGCGCCGTCGCTCCAGACGCCGGGCGGGGCGTCGTCGCCCGCGATCGCGCGGTCGGCGAGCTCGTAATAGACGGAGCGGGCGACGAGCGCCTCCAGCCCGGCGCGGACCTGCAGATACGGGCGGGCGCCGTCCACGTCCTCCGCGAAGCGCAAGGGGTGGTCGGGACCGGCGTTGACGAGGTCGCCCGTGTTCAACCGGAAGGCGAGCCGGGCGTCCGGGCCTTGCCCTTCCGCCTTCATCTCGACGGCCTGGAAGGGGGCGTCCTCCACGTCGATGTCGAGTTTCTCGACGGGGGTGACGAGGACGTAGCCGCCGTCGGGCTCACGCCGGAGGATGGTGGAGAACAGCCGGACCATCGCCTCGCGGCCGATCGGCGAGCCGTCATGGAACCAGGTCCCGTCGCGCGCGATGCGCATGCCCGAATGGCCGCAATGGGCGGGGTTCCACTTGTCGACCGGCGGCAGCCTGGCGTCGGCGGCGAGCTGCGCGATCTGGGCGAGCGACAGCGAATGGAGGTCGGGCTGGTCGGGCATCGGCATGGAACCGGAGTTAGGCGGCGGCGGCGCGCGCGTCCAGGGCGGGTCCGCGGGGTCCGAGCGTTCCCGCCAGGTCGGGCACCGCGCCGCCGCGGGCGAGCAGGCGGCGCGGCTCGACGGGACCGGGCAGCCGCCAGCGCGCGGTGCGGTCGGCCGTGAAGTCGAAGAAGCGGCCGTAATATTCGGGATCGCCGATCAGCGTCAGCGCCGCGTCGGCGCCGGTCGTCCCCGCGGCGGCGAGCGCGCGCGTCGTCAGCGCGCGGCCGATCCCGTCCCGCTGGCGGGCGGGGTCGACCGCGACGGGGCCGACCATGGTGAGCGGGTGCACCCCGCCGCCGTCGGCGCGCAGCGCGACGGGCCAGCATTGGACGGTGCCGACCAGGACGCCGCCGTCCGTCGCGGCGAAGCTCAGCGCCGCGACCGGGCGCGCGTCCCCGCGCACCCTGTAGGCGGTGCGCGCGTGACGGTCGGGGCCGAACGCCCGGTCGAGCAGGCCCTCCACGGCGGCCGGATCGACCTGATCGATGGGAACGTGGCGCAATCGGCGATCCTCGGAAGCGTTGGTGGGAAGGGGTCGCGCGCGCGCGCCCGTCTGCTAAGGGCGTGCGCATGAACGCCCCCCTAAACGACACACTCGAGCTGGAGGTCCACGACATGGTGGTGCCGGTGCTGACCGGCATCTATTCGGAGGAGACGCACCTTCCGCAGCCGCTTCGCATCTCGCTCTCCGTCGAGCTGGAAGCGCCGCGCCGGTTCGCGCCGGACAGTCCGTTGTCGGCGTCCAAGAACTATCTCGACCTGAAGCACGCGGCCACGGGCGCGCTGCCGCCCGGCGTGCATTTCACGCTGATCGAGGCGGTGGCGGACCATATCGCCGACACGCTGTTCCTCCAGGACCGGCGTGTCCGGAGGGTCGCGGTCAAGATCGTCAAGCTGGCGATCAGCGAGGGGGGCGAGGCGATCCGGATCCCGCTGGTGCGCCACCCGCCGTGACGGGGTCGGCGAGCGCGGTCCGGGTGGCCGTCGGGCCGGGGGACGACGTCGCGGCGCTCGTCCGCGCGGCCGATGCGGAGTCGGTGCTGGTCCTGTTGGATCCGGCGCTCGACGCGCTCGCGACGGCCAGGGCACGCGCGTCGATCGGGCCGCTGGCGGTCGAGCGGGCGCCGGGCGCCCGGGTCAACGCGCTGCTCCCGGCGGCGGATGCCGACCCGGCGGACACGGCGGCGGCGGCGCGCTATCTGGAGGATGCGCGGTCGGTGACGGGTCAGCTGCTGGAGGTGGCGGCGCGCCGGCGGACGCAGGGGCCGAGCCGCTCCAGCACGAACCCGTAATCCGCGCGCGCGCCGGCCGCGTCGGCCTCTTCCAGCCGCGCGGTCGCGGCACCGGGGAGCGCGGCGGGCAGGCCGCAGGCGAGACGGTACCAGAGCAGCGTGTCGCGCGCCGGCGGACCCGCGCTTTCGTCGACGATCTCCGACAACGCGACCGTGAAACGCGGCTGCTCGCCCGGGCGGCGCAGGACGGAAATCGACACCGGCGCGGCGTCGGCGGCGCGCAGGAAGATCTGCGTCTCGCCCTCGCCCGGCAGCGCGCCCGGGACGTGGAACGCCCCGCCGATCCCGGTGATCGCGGGCGGCGCGTCGGCGGCGGCCAGTTCGCGCGCGATCCGGCGGACGCGCGCGTCGGCGGCCGGCGTCCAGGCGAGCTGCGCGTCCGGCGCGGCGAGCTGGAGCTGGGTCGGCGAGCCCGGCACCGGCCGCGCGAAGACGAGCACGCGCCGCTTCTTGAGCTCGGGCGCGCGGCCGCGCGCGTCGAGGGGCGGGTCGAGCAGGTAGCCGACGCGCGGCGGCAGGCCCCCGGGGCCGCGGATCAGCGCGGTCGCGTCGACCTCGACATACAGCCGCGCATGGCCGGGGGCGAGGCCGACGGCCTCGGCGGGCTTGATGCGCGCGGTGGAGCGAACGGTCGCGTCGGCGATCACCGGGCTGGCGAGCACGAGGTCGGCGAGGTCGGCATAGGAGGGCGCCCCTTCCTCCGTCGCGACCACCGGCGGCGGGGCGGGCGCGGGCCGCTGCGCGCGGGCCGGCAGGGCCGGCAGGATGAGCGAGGCGGCCAGAAGGAGGCCGTGCGAGGCGGTCGGGACGATCTGCATTTCCCGGCCGCTAAGCCGTTCGAGTTGAATGTTACAGAAACAAATGCCGGACTTATCCATTATAAGCTTTGCCCGCCGGACAAAGCGTTTGCACGGTCGTAACCGCCCCGTTAGGAAACGGGGGACCGCGCAGGGGAGTTGACCCGGCGCGGCGCTCACCGGCGCGGCGCCTGGCCGTCGCGAACCGGAAATGGACAAGGAGTGACGTTGCCGAATGGCCTATGCCGACCAGAAAGCGTCATCGGGCAAGATCATCGCGCTCATCATCGTCGCGATCATCCACGCGGCCCTGGGCTACGCGCTCGTCACCGGCCTGGCGTACAAGTACGTCAAGGCGGCGACGGAGAAGCTGAACACGTTCGACGTGGAAGAGCCGCCGCCCCCGCCGCCGCCGGAGGAGCCGCCCCCGCCGCCGCCCGAGCAGCCCGACCTGCAGCCGCCGCCCGTGGTGTCGCCGCCGCCGATCGTGCGCACCCCGCCGGTCAACGCGCCGGTCATCACCGCCGTGCCGACGCCGCCGCGGGTCTACATCCCGACGCCGATCGCCGCGCCGCCCGCGCCCCCGGCTCCGCCGCCCGCCCCGCCGGCTCCGCCGCGCGTATCGCAAAAGGCGGGTCTGAAGGGGAACGTGGCTTCGTACTTCGGTGGGGATGCTTATCCCCCAGCTGCCATCCGGGCTGGAGCAGCCGGGCGAGTCGCGGCCAGCTTGGCAGTTGGCGCGGACGGTCGGGTAAGCAACTGCACCGTAACGTCGTCGAGCGGCAACAGCGATCTGGACAACACGACCTGCCGCATTGCGCGCAGTCGGGTGCGCTTCACGCCGGCCAAGGACGACAGCGGCCAGAATATTGCATCAACCTACCAGCTCGCGGTGCGCTGGGAGCTGCCGGATAATTGATCGCGTGAATGAAGATTGTCCTATTCACCTGATTTCGCAAAGGAAACTCTATTAATGCTCACCACCATCCTCGCCGCCGGGGGCACCGCCGCCGCCACGGGCGAATCCCCCTACGGCCTGTCGGCCGCGCTGCGCGAAGGCGGGCTGATCTCGCAGACCGTGTTCGGCATCCTCGTGATCATGTCGGTGGTCTCGTTCTACATCCTGTTCTCCAAGTTGTTCGAGCAGCAGAAGATCATCAACCAGGCCAAGCGGGTCCGGCAGGCCTTCTGGCAGTCCAACTCGCTGCGCGAGGGGTCGGCCAAGCTGGAGAAGAACTCGGCCTACAAGCAGCTGGTCGATGACGGGCTGTCCGCGCAGGAGCAGCACACCCGCCTGACCGACCCGGTCGAGGCGCACGACTGGCTGCACGGCTCGCTCGCCCGGTCGGAGGCGTCGATCAACTCCAAGCTGGGCTCGGGCCTCGCGTTCCTGGCGACGGTGGGCGCGACCGCGCCGTTCATCGGGCTGTTCGGCACCGTGATCGGCATCTACCGCGCGCTCATCAAGATCGGCTCGTCGGGCCAGGCGTCGATCGACGCGGTCGCCGGCCCGGTCGGCGAGGCGCTGATCATGACCGCGCTCGGTCTCGCCGTCGCGGTCCCCGCGGTGCTCGGCTACAACTGGCTGATCCGCCGCAACAAGTCGGTCATGGAAGACATTGGCGGCTTTTCGAACGACGTGCTCGGCTACATGGTTTCGGGGGGCAACCTGAAGCCGGTGACCGCGGGCAAGAGCAGCGCGGCGACGGGTTCGACGACCTCGACTTCGACCAGTTCGCCGGTCAAGACGACCGCGACGACCAAGACCGGCGGGGCGGCGACCCAGCCTGGCTCCGAGCCGCTTCGCGCCGGCATGACGCAGACGGGCGCGCAGGCGACGCCGACCACGGCGGGCGGGATGAGCACGCCGTCGAACACCACGAACACCCCGCGCATCTAATCTCCCGGGACCGGTCTGACGGCCGGTCCCGCGTCAACCTACCGGAAAGTAAAAGTTCATGGCGATAAGCGGCCCCAGCAGCGGCGGCGACGAAGACAGTCCGATCACCGACATCAACACGACGCCGCTCGTCGATGTCATGCTCGTTCTGCTCATCATCTTCCTGATCACGATTCCGGTCGTCGTGCAGACGGTCCCCGTCAAGCTTCCGGCGGTGGTCTTCGAAGCGACGGTGACCAAACCCGAGAACGTCGCCTTGTCCGTGCGCGGCGATGGGGCCGGTGGATGCGAAGTCTATTGGGGGCTGAATAAGGTCAATTCGACCGAACTGCTCGATCGCGCCGTCAAGAAGCTCGAAATCGAAGTCCGCAAGATCGGTGGTGTCGAGAATCTTACGCCCGAGAACATGCCCGAGGCGCACATACGTGGCGACGTCAACACACCGTACAAGTGCGTCGGCGGTGCGATCTTCACGATGCAGAGCGCGGGCTTCGCCCGCGTCGGCTTCATTTCCGAACCGCCAGCAGGGACCGCGGTGGTTCGCCAGTAACTTCTAGAGAAAGCTTTTCGCCATGAGCATGCAGACGGGATCGGACAACGCCGAAGGCGAGCCGATGATGGACATCAACACGACGCCGCTGATCGACGTCATGCTCGTGCTCCTCATCATGTTCATCATTACGATTCCGATCCAGACTCACGCGGTCAAACTCGACCTGCCGCAGCCGGATGACACGGACCAGACGGAAATGGTCGATCCCGTAAAGAACAAGATCGTGGTCGATCCTGGAGGCGCGGTGCTTTGGAACGCCAGTCCCGTCGACTTGCCGACCTTGACCCAGTATCTCGAGCTCACGCAGCAGATGAACCCGATCCCGGAGCTCCATCTTCAGCCCGATCCTAATGCGCGGTACGACAGGGTGGACCAAGTCC
>CAXTFF010000036.1:0-11921 GCA_964243325.1 uncultured Sphingomonas sp. | reverse complement strand
TCACCCGCATGATCGACCGCAACACGACGATCCCGACCAAGAAGTCGCAGACCTATTCGACCGCGGACGACAATCAGGGTGCCGTGACGATCCGCGTGTTCCAGGGCGAGCGCGAGATGGCGGCGGACAACAAGATGCTCGGCCAGTTCGACCTGATCGGCATCCCGCCGGCGCCGCGCGGCGTGCCGCAGATCGAGGTCACGTTCGACATCGACGCCAACGGCATCGTCAACGTGTCCGCCAAGGACAAGGGCACGGGCAAGGAGCAGCAGATCCGCATCCAGGCTAGCGGAGGGCTGTCGGACGCGGACATCGACCAGATGGTCCGCGACGCCGAACGCTTTGCCGATGAGGACAAGAAGCGCCGCGCGGGCGCCGAGGCGAAGAACAACGCCGAGTCGCTGATCCATACGACCGAGCGCCAGCTGGTCGACAACGGCGACAAGATCGACGCGTCGCTGAAGGGCGAGATCGAGGCGGCGATCGCCGAGGCGAAGACGGCGGTGGAGAGCGGCGACGCCGACCGCATGACCGAGAAGAGCCAAGCGCTGGCGACGGTGGCGATGAAGATGGGCCAGGCTATCTACGAGAAGCAGGCCCAGGACGAGGCGTCTCCCAAGGCCGAGGGCGACGCGCCCAAGGACGACGTGGTCGACGCCGAGTTCTCGGAAGTGGACGACAACCAGAAGGCGTAAGGCCGGTGCCTTCCTGCCGTCATTCCCGCGCGGGCGGGGTCCCGACTCCGACCGACGGCGACCGCTCTGTCGGGTCGGTGACGGGAGCCCGCCGTCGCGGGGATGACGGCCTAGTTTCGCGTTTCGGCAGAGTTCTCCCATGACGACCGACATCGACTTCTACGAACTGCTCGAGTGCGAGCGGACCGCCGATGCGGGGACGATCAAGTCGTCCTATCGCAAGCTGGCCATGAGATTTCACCCGGACAAGAACGCCGGGTGCAAGGACTCCGAGGCCAAGTTCAAGGCGGTCAGCGAAGCATACGACATCCTGAAGGACCCGCAGAAGCGCGCCGCCTACGACCGCTTCGGCCATGCCGCGTTTCGCCAAGGTCAGGGCCAGGGCGGCGGCGGGCAGGACTTTTCGGGCTTCTCCGACATCTTCGAGTCCGTGTTCGGCGAGTTCATGGGCGGCCAGCGCGGCGGCGGCGGGCGTACCTCCGCGCGGCGCGGCGCGGACCTGCGGTACGACATGGAGATCGGGCTGGAGGAGGCCTATCACGGCAAGGCGACCGAGATCACGGTGGACGTGTCGGCGCAGTGCGACACCTGCCACGGATCGGGCGCGAAGGCCGGGACCAAGGCCAAGACCTGCGGCACCTGCGCGGGCCACGGCAAGGTGCGCGCGCAGCAGGGCTTCTTCGTGGTCGAGCGCGCCTGCCCGACCTGCCAGGGCGCGGGCCAGGTGATCGCCGATCCCTGCACCGAATGCCGCGGCGACGGCCGCGTCGAGCGGACCAAGACGCTCGAGGTCAACGTGCCGCCCGGCGTCGACGAGGGCACGCGCATCCGCCTGTCGGGCGAAGGCGAAGCGGGCGCGCGCGGCGCGCCGGCCGGCGACCTGTACATTTTCCTCCACATCAAACGGCACGCGATCTTCGAGCGCGAGGGCACGACGCTGTTCGCGCGCGCGCCGATCAGCTTCACCACGGCGGCGCTGGGCGGCACGCTCCAGATCCCCGGGCTCGACGGCGCGCATCACGAGATCCGCATTCCGGTCGGCATCCAGTCGGGCAAGCAGCTGCGCCAGCGCGGTGCGGGGATGCCCGTGCTCCAGGGCCGGGGCGCGGGCGACCTGGTCGTGCAGATCGAAGTCGAGACGCCGACCAGGCTGTCGGTTCGTCAGCGCGAGCTGCTGGAGATGTTCCGCGAAACGGAGACCGGCGACGAGTGCCCGGCCAGCCAGGGTTTCTTCGCCAAGATTAAGGCCGCGATCGCCGGGTGATCCATGACGCCGGGCGCTGGTGATCGTCGACGCGCTCGCTTAGGGTCGGGCCGATGCGGTTGGCGACGAAGCTGGATGAGTGGCGGGCGGCCGGGCTGATCGACGAAGCCGTCGTCGCCGCGATCCGTTCGCACGAGGACGCGTCGCACCGGCCGGTCGCGCTGTTCGCGGTCGCCGGCCTGGGACTGCTCGCCCTCGCGCTCGGCGTCCTATCGCTCGTCGCGGCGAACTGGGACGAGCTGCCCGCGTATCTGAAGCTCTCGCTGCACATCGCGCTGACCGCGACCGCCGCGGTCGCCGCCGTGATCTTCGCGCGCCGCGACCGGGTGTGGGCGGGCGAGGGCGCGCTGTTCCTGCTCGCGGCGCTCACGCTGGCGGGCATCGCGCTGCACTCGCAGGTCTATCAACTGACCGGGGCGTTGTGGCAGGCGCTCGCCTGGTGGGCGGTCCTGCTCTCGCCGGCGATCCTGCTGCTCGGTCGTACGCGGCTGGTCGCCTATGGATACGGCGTCATGCTGACCGCGCTCGCCGTGGTCTACGGAACAGCGGGATCCGGCAGGGTGGGCGAGGCTCTCGCCATGGCGTTTCCGGCGGTGCTCGTCCTGGCTTCGCTCGCCCTGCCGAGCGACGAGCGCAACGCCGCTTTCCACGCCGGGCTGTTCGAGTTCGGCTTCGCGGCGACGCTGCTCGCCGGAACGCTGGCGCATATCGGCTGGTCGTCCACGGTCTCCGGCGCGCAGGCCTGGCGCATGCTGACGCAGCTTCCGATCGCGGCGGTCGTCGTGGCGATCGCCTCCATGCTCGCGCTTCGGAGCCGTCCCCGGCCGGACGCCCTGGTCATGGCGGCGGCGCTGATCGGCTCGTTGCTCGCGGGCCTGCTGGCGCTCGGCATCCCGCATGGCGGCGGACCCGCGCCGCGCTTCGTCGGCGTGCTGTCCTATCTGGCGCTCTGGGGCGGGCTCGCGGTGCTCGCGACGCGCGCGGGTTGGCACCGCTTGTTCCGCGTCGCGATCGCCGCGCTCGCGGTGCGGCTGTTCGTCGTTTATTTCGAGCTGTTCTACAGCCTCGCCTTCACCGGGGTCGGGCTGATCGTGGGCGGGGGGTTGCTGATCACGCTAACCTGGGTCTGGACGCGCATCGTGTGGCGGGAGGCCCGGTGAGCCGGTTCCTCCTCACCGCGCTGGCGGCGGCGCTGCCGGTCGCGGGGTCGCTCGGCACCATCGCCGTGCGGGAGGCGAGCCTGCGCGACGCCAGCGAATGGCGGATCCCGATCGCGGGCTACGACCCGCGCGATCCGCTCCGTGGTCGCTATATCACCTTCCGGTATGTCTGGTCGGTCGAGGGCGACCGAGGAACGTGCGGCGACGGCGACGATTGCCGTCCGTGTCTGCGAGGCGGCGGCGAACGCGTGAAGATCGTGCGGGAGGGAGCGAGCTGCGCCGCGCCCGTCGATCTGAAGGCGAGCGGATTGCGTGTCGCGAACGGGTTCGGGGCGCAAGCGGATCGGCTCACTTCGACGACGCGCCTCTGGGTGTCGGAGTCGCGCGCGCCGGTGCTCGAACGTCAGCTCCGCGCGCGGCCGATGGTCGCCGTCGCGCGCCTGACTAAAGGCGGTCGCCTGATCCCGATCAGGCTGGAGCCGGTCAAGTAGGGTGGACGGAAAGTAGCCCGATCCCGCCCCCTCGCGAGAAGGGGCGGACGGGCAGGTGGGTTAGAAAGCGGTCACGACCACTCCGACCACCAGCGCCTGCGCCGCAAGCGCCACGAGGCTGCTGGCGACGGCTTCGAGGGTACGCATGGTTTGGTCTCCATGCCGGAACGGTCCGGCACGGAAGCATGTGGGTTTTATTTCCGTTCGGCGCAATTTTGATACGGGCTATCGCGAGTGCAACGGATGCACTCGTGTGTAGCGGGACCTATTCGAGCGGCCCGAACACGCGCGCGAAAATCGTGTCGACATGCTTCAGGTGATAGGCGAGGTCGAACTTGTCCTCGATCTCCTCGGCCGAGAGCAACGCGGTTACGTCCGGGTCGGCCACGAGCAGGTCGCGCAGCGAGAGCGCGCCGTCCGAGTCCCACACCTTCATCGCATTGCGTTGGACGAGGCGATAGGCGTCCTCGCGCGGCGCGCCCGCCTGGGTCAGCGCGAGGAGCACGCGCTGCGAGTGGATCAGGCCGCCCACGCTGTCCATGTTGCGGCGCATGCGGGCGGGGTAGATCAGCAGCTTGTCGACGACGCCCGTCAGCCGGGCGAGCGCGAAGTCGAGCGTCACGCACGCGTCGGGGGCGATGTAGCGTTCGACGGACGAATGGCTGATGTCGCGCTCGTGCCAGAGCGCGACGTTCTCCAGTGCGGGGGTGACGTAGCCGCGGACCATGCGCGCGAGGCCGGTCAGGTTCTCGGTCAACACGGGGTTGCGCTTGTGCGGCATCGCCGAGCTGCCTTTCTGGCCGGGCGCGAAATATTCCTCGGCCTCCAGCACCTCGGTGCGCTGGAGGTGACGGATCTCGGTCGCGAGCCGCTCGACGGAGCCGGCTATGACGCCGAGCGTGGCGAAGAACATCGCGTGGCGGTCGCGCGGGATGACCTGCGTGGACACGGGCTCGGGCGTCAGGCCGAGCTTGCCGGCGACATACTCCTCCACGAACGGGTCGATGTTGGCGAAGGTGCCGACCGCGCCGGAGATGGCGCAGGTGGCGATGTCGGCGCGCGCGTTGACCAGCCGCGTGCGCTGGCGCGCGAACTCGGCGTACGCCTGGGCGAGCTTCAGGCCGAAGGTGACGGGTTCGGCGTGGATGCCGTGGCTGCGGCCGATGGTGGGGGTGAACTTGTGCTCGTGCGCTCGGGCGGAGAGGACCGCCAGCAGCGCGTCGATGTCGGCGAGCAGGATGTCGGACGCCCGCGCGAGCTGGACCGACAGGCACGTGTCGAGCACGTCGGACGAGGTCATGCCCTGGTGCAGGAAGCGCGCCGGCTCGCCCGTACGCTCGGCGACGTGCGTCAGGAACGCGATGACGTCGTGCTTGGTCTCCGCCTCGATCGCGTCGATGCGGGCGATGTCGAACGGGCCCGCCCTGGCGTCGGCCTCCCAGATCGCCCGGGCGGCCTCGCGCGGCACGACGCCCAGTTCGGCGAGCGCGTCGGTCGCGTGGGCCTCGATCTCGAACCAGATGCGCAGGCGCGCCTCGGGCGTCCAGATCGCGGCCATGGCGGGACGGGAATAGCGGAGGATCATGGCGGGTCCGATCGGGAGGAAGGCGCGACGGGTCGGGGGTTAGCAGGGATGGGCGGGGCGCTCAAACCGGCCGCCCATGCAACCATCGGCGGTACCGGGTCGTACATGGATCAGTGTTCCGGCACCTGTTCATGCCCGACCCGAGCGTATCCGGGTCGGACCGAAACGGAAGGGTACGTTCATGAAGAAGCTGACGCTCGCCGCCGCGATGCTCGCCGCCGCTCCCGCCTTCGCGCAGACCGCGGCGCCCGTCGGACAGGTCACGCCAGCCGCTCCCGCTCCGGTGACGACGCCGTCGCCGCCGGTCGTGGCGACGCCGGCACCCGTCGCTCCGCGCCCGGCGACCGGCCCGGCCGAAGTCGCCGCCATCGTCGCGCGCGAGTTCCCGGCCTACGACAAGGACGCGAACGGCGGATTGAGCGCGGGCGAGTTCGGCAGCTGGATGGTCCGGCTCAAGGCGATCGCCGATCCGACGGTGACGGCGGACGCGCCGTCCACCAAGACGTGGCTGGGGGCGGCGTTCGCGCAGGCTGACCTGGACAAGTCGCGGTCGGTGACACTGCAGGAGCTGACCGGGTTCCTGTCGCCCGCGCGCTCCTAGAGCAGCCCTTGCGCGCGCAGGCTGACATGGCCCTTCGCGCCGACGATCAGGTGGTCGTGGACGGCGATGCCCAGCGGCTTGCCCGCGCTCGCGATCGCGCGGGTCAGGTCGATGTCGGCGCGGCTGGGCGAAGGGTCGCCGCTCGGGTGGTTGTGGACCAGGATGATCGCCACCGATCCCAGATCGATCGCGCGGCGGATCACTTCGCGGATATGTACCGCCGCCTCGTCCACCGTGCCGCGGCCCATCAGTTCGTCGCGGATCAGCATGTTCCTGGTGTTGAGGTGGAGCACGCGGACATGCTCCACGGCTTCATGCGCCAGGCGGCCGCGCAGATAGTCGAGCAGCGCCTGCCAGTTGGCGAGCACCGGGCGGTCCGCCACCGGCGCGGCGAGCAGGCGGATCGCGGCCGCCTGGGCGATCTTGATCGCGGCCACCGACGTCTCGCCCATGCCGGGGACGCGCGCGAGCTGGTCGCCTTCGGCCGCCAGCACGCCGCCGATGCCGCCGAACTCGCGCAGCAGCAGCTTGGCGAGCGGCTTGGTGTCGCGGCGCGGAATGGCGAGCGCCAGGAGATACTCGATCAGCTCGTGATCGAGCAGCGCGTCGCCGCCGCCGGTCGCCAGGCGGCGGCGCAGCCGGGCGCGGTGGCCTGCGCCATCGTTCTCGGCGGGGTCGCTGTCGGCCATCGCCCGGTAGGGTAGGGCGGCGGTTCACGCGATTGCAAGCGGGCAAGCGCCATGCGTAAGGGATCGATCGGGCGAGAGGGTGGAGGGCGCGGTGACGGAGGAGAGCGACGCGCCGTCCGGTCGCCCTTTGCGCCTCGCGCGGCGGGTCGTGGCGGTGACGGTCGGCCTGGTCGCGCCGCTGCTGCTCGGCACCTGGATCGCCAGGCGGCCGATCGCGCGCGAGGTGATCAACCGGGAACTCGCCGCCGCGGGCGTGCCCGCGCGTTACGGGGTCGCCGATCTCGGTTTGGGGCGGCAACGGCTGATCGACGTCGTCCTCGGCGATCCGGCGCGGCCCGATCTCGTCGCCGACTGGATCGAGACGGGGACGCGGCTGACCTGGACGGGTGCGAGCGTGGTCGCGGTCCGGGCGGGGTCGGTGCGGATGCGTGGGCGGATCGTGGACGGGCGCGTGTCGCTGGGCGCGATCGACCGGCTGCTGCCCGCGCCGTCGGGCGCGCCGTTCGCCCTGCCGCGCCTGTTCCTGGACGTCGCGGACGCGCGGATGCGGCTGGAGACGCCGGCGGGACCGGTCGGCTTGCGGCTGACTGGGCGCGGGCGGCTCTACGACGGATTCGATGGGCGGCTGGCGGCGGTGAGCGCGCGGATGGCGGCGGGCGGGTGCGTGGCCGCCCAGGTCACGGCCGCGGTGCGCGTTCGGGTGGCGGACGCCGCGCCCTCGGTGACCGGACCGGTGCGGGCGGCGCGGGTCGCCTGCCCGGGAGGCGGCGCGGAACGGATCCGGACGGTGGTGGATATCGCGTTCACGCCGACGCTCGACCAGTGGCGCGGTTCGGCGCGGGTGGCGACGGCCGATGCGAGCGCCGCGGGCGCGGGTGCGGCAGCGCTGGCCGGGCTCGTGACGTTCACCGGCGGGGCGGGCGGGACGAGCGGGCGCGCGGAGGTCGCCGCTCGGCGCGCGCGAATGGCGCGCGCCGATGCTCGGCGGTTCGCGCTGGCGGGGGAGTACCGGATCGGCGACGGATTGCGTTTCGCCGGGCGCGTGCGGGCCGAGGGTGCTGCGGTGACGCGGGTGGTCCTTGACGCGACGGCGCTCGCGGGTACGCCGCTCGGGCCCGTCGCGGCGCGAATCGCCAAAGCCGTCGACGGGGCGGCGCGCGGGGTCGCATTCGATGCGACGCTGGCGATCGACACGCGCGGGAGCGGGGCCGTCCGCGTCGCCGAGCTGGACGGGCGTTCGACGAGCGGCGCGCGCCTGACGCTTCGTGGGGGCGGGGGCGCCGCGTGGTCCCGGGCGGGGTTCACGATCGACGGGCAGGTGACGGCGGGCGGCGGCGGGCTGCCCGAGGTTCGGATGGCGCTCGACCAGGCCGGACCGGGTGCGCCGATACGCGGCCTCGTCCGCATCGATCGTTACGAGGCGGACGGCGCGAGCCTCGCGCTCGCCCCGGTCGCGTTCGCCTGGTCGCCGGGCGGAGCGACGCGCGTCTCGACGGTCGCGACCGTGTCGGGGCCGCTCGGCGACGGCCGGGTCGAGGAATTGCGGACGCCCCTGGCGATCGACTGGGACGGCAGCGCGCGGCTGGCCGTCAACCCGGAGTGCATGCCCGTCGCGTTCAAGCGTCTGGCGATCGCGGGACTGGTGCTCTCGCCGACCCGGTTCCGCCTCTGTCCGACCGGGGGCGCCCTGGTCCGGGTCGCGGGCGGGCGGTTGAGCGGCGGCGCGCGGATCGACGCGCCACGGCTGGCCGGGCTGCTTGGGCGGACGCCGGTAACGCTGGCGGCGGGCGGCGCGGAGGTGGCGATCGGCGCGCGCGGCTTCGCCTTGCGGGGGGTGGCGGCGGCGCTGGGGTTGCTGGGGCGCGTGACGCGGATCGAGGTCGCGCGGCTGGAGGGGCGGATCGACGGCGGCGCGGTCGCGGGCGGGTTCGCAGGAACGACCGGGCGGATCGCGAACGTGCCGCTGCTGCTGTCCGACGCGGCGGGCGCATGGCGGCTGGCGGGCGGCGTCCTGACGCTGGGCGGCGGAGCGACGGTGAGCGACGCGGCCGGGCGGCGGTTCGAGCCGCTGCGGAGCGAGGACCTGGTGTTCCGGCTCGAGGGCGGGCGAGTGGCGGTCTCGGGATCGCTGACCGAGCCCGCGACGCGGGCAACCGTGGCGCGGGTGCGGATCGGGCATGAGCTGGCCAGCGGCGCGGGGGAGGCGACCCTGGCCGTGCCGGGGATCGTGTTCGACGGGCGGCTTCAACCCGAGGCGCTGACGCGGGTGGCGTTCGGCGTGATCGCGGACGTGCGCGGCCGTGTGGCGGGCGAGGGACGGATCGCATGGAGCCCGGAAGGCGTTACCAGCACGGGCGCGTTCGCGACGGAGGGGATCGACCTGGCGGCGGCGTTCGGGCCCGTGACGGGGCTGAAGGGGCGGATCGTGTTCGACGACCTGCTCGCGCTCCGCAGCGCGCCCGGGCAGGTGGCGACGGTCGCGACGATGAACCCCGGCATCCCGGTCGAGAACGGCGTCGTGCGCTTCCGAACGCTGCCCGGGTCGCGCGTAGCGGTCGAGGGTGGGCGCTGGCCGTTCGCGGGCGGCACGCTGCTGCTTGCGCCGACGACCCTCGACTTTTCGCGACCGGTCGACCGGCGGCTGACCTTCAGCGTCGAGGGGATCCGCGCGGACCAGTTCCTGCAGCAATTCGACTTCGACAATCTGAGCGCGACGGGCGTGTTCGACGGCGCGCTGCCGATGGTGTTCGACGAGCGCGGCGGGCGGATCGAGGGCGGCCGCCTGCAGGTGCGCGAAGGCGGCGGCACGCTCGCCTATGTGGGCGCGATCAGCCAGGAGAAGCTCGGCACCTGGGGCGATTTCGCGTTCCAGGCGCTCAAGGCGTTGCGCTATCGGCGGCTCGGCATCGTGATGAACGGGCCGCTGGCGGGTGAGATGGTGACCGATGTGCGGTTCGAGGGCGTCAGCCAAGGCGTGGGAACGAAGTCCAACTTCGTGATCCGACGGCTGCAGCGATTGCCGCTGGTGTTCAACATCCGCATCAAGGCTCCCTTCCGCGGGCTGATCGATTCGGCGCGCGGCTTCTACGATCCCGCGCGCCTGATCGAGCGCAACCTGCCCGCGTTGATCCGGGCAGAGGAGCGCCGCGATGCGACCCCCGTCATTCAGCCACCCGCAAGCAGGAACACGCCATGACGATCAACCGGACGATCGCGTCGATGTCGGCGGTCGGGATGCTCGGGGGATGCGTGAACGTGTCCGCCCCCGACAAGCCGATCGTGATCAACCTGAACATCAACGTGACGCAGGAAGTGGTGTACAGGCTCGACAGCGACGCCAAGTCGGTGATCAAGCGCAACCCGGGGATATTCTGATGCGGAAGATTTGGGCGGTGACGGCGGTGGTCGCGACGGTCGGAGCGGCGGGCGCGGTGTGGGCGCAGCGCGACCCGGCCTACGCGGCGGCGCGGGCGGCGGGCCAAGTGGGCGAGCAGCCCGACGGTTATCTGGGCGTGGTCGGCGGCGCGGCCGACCTGCGCGCGCTGGTCAGCAAGATCAACATCCAGCGCAAGTCCGCCTACACGCGGCAGGCGGGCGCGAGCGGCGCGACCGTGGAGCAGTTCGCCTTCACCAGCGGATGCAACCTGATCGCCCAGACCGCGCCCGGGGAGAAGTACCAGGCCCCCGGCGGCGCGTGGCGGACGCGCGGGTCGGAGGCTCCCGAGCGCGATCCGCGCTGCGTCTGAGGTGGCGCGCGCCGGTGATGTCGCCGCGGTCCAGGCGGCGGTCCGTCACCCTCGCCTGTGCCGTCGGACGGGTCCTGCGTCGGTTGACACGGGGTCGACCCCTGCTAAACGGACCGCGCCTTGGGCGGGGTCCATCGCCGTCCGCGCTCCGTTCACTCGCTGAAAGGAGAACCGCGTGGCGGAGTACGATCCCGACCGGGACACCCACGACGTGGAGGATCCACGGCTGACCGCGCTTGACGCCAAGCTGCGCGACGCCAGGGCTCGTGAAACGGCGCGGACGGGGCGGGCCAGGGTCGGCGGCGACGGCGGCTATTCGCTGGGCAACCGCGTGTTGTCGGCGATGATCGGCAGCCTGGTCGGCGGCGCGCTGATCGGCTGGGTCATCGACCGGCTGGCCGGGACCGGACCGTGGGGGTTGATCGTGATGCTGTTCCTGGGGATCGGCGTCGCGTTCAGGCAGATCATCAAGATGTCGAGCGAACGCCCGGAATAATCGGGTCTTTCTGGCATCGGACAAGCGAGGAACGGCCAAGTGGCGGCGGAAGCAGCGGCGGCGGAAGGGGGCAGCAGGATCGACCCCATGCACCAGTTCCTGATCGAGCCCGTGCTCGGGCAGCGCTGGATCGTGGGCGGGTACGACCTGTCCTTCACGAACTCCGCATTGTGGATGGTGCTGACGCTTGGCGCGCTGTGGCTGTTCATGCTGGCGGGAATGAAGCGCGAGCTGATCCCCGGGCGCGCGCAGATGGCCGTGGAGACCTTCACCGGCTTCATCCAGACGATGCTGATCTCGAATATCGGGCCGGAGGGGAAACGGTTCCTCCCGTACGTCTTCTCGCTGTTCATGTTCATCCTGTTCGCCAACATACTGGGATTGCTGCCGTTCGGCGTGATCCCGGGTGTGCATCCGTTCACCGTCACCAGCCACATCACCGTTACGGGCGTGCTGGCGATCATCTCGTTCGCGATCGTGCTGATCGTCGGGTTCGGGCGGCACGGCTTCCATTTCTTCTCGCTGTTCGTGCCGCACGGTACGCCCGTGCTGATGATCCCGCTGATCTTCGTGGTCGAGCTGATGAGCTTCCTCGTGCGGCCGTTCAGCCTGGGGCTGCGGTTGTTCGTGGCGATGACCGCGGGGCACATCCTGCTCAAGGTGCTGGCCGCGTTCGTGATCAACGGCGTCAACCTGGTCGACGGCGCGAACGCCTCGCTCGCCTATGTCGCGATCGTCAGTATCCCCTCCTTTGTCTTGATGGTCGGGATCACGCTGCTCGAGCTGCTGGTTGCCGCGATCCAGGCCTATGTATTCGCGTTGCTGACGTCGGTCTATCTGAACGACGCGGTCAACCTGCACTGATCTCCCGCTTTTCCCTGTTTTTTTTGGAGTGAACGATGATGGACGCTGAAGCCGCAAAGATGTTGGGTGCCGGTCTGGCCGCGATCGGCATGGGCATTGCCGCGTTGGGCGTGGGCAACGTGTTCGCCAAATTCCTGGAGGGCGCGTTGCGCAACCCGGGCGCGGCCGACAGCCAGCAGGGCCGGTTGTTCATCGGCTTCGCGGGCGCCGAGCTCCTCGGGTTGCTCGCCTTCGTGACCATGATCATCCTGGTGTTCGTGGCCTGAATCGGCCGACCGGCGCGGCTGGCCGCGCCGGTTCCACGGCACGGGATTTGCAATGCCTCAGATC
>CAXTFF010000035.1:0-12159 GCA_964243325.1 uncultured Sphingomonas sp. | reverse complement strand
TGCTGTACGGCTACCCGCTCGACGGCGTGGTGCTGACGATCGGCTGCGACAAGACGACGCCGTCGGCGCTGATGGCGGCGGCGACCGTGAACATCCCGGCGATCGCGCTGTCGGTCGGCCCGATGCTCAACGGCTGGCACAAGGGCGAGCGCACCGGGTCGGGCACCATCGTCTGGAAAGCGCGCGAGATGCTCGCGGCGGGCGAGATCGACGCGCGCGGCTTCATCGAACTCGTCGCCTCCTCCTCGCCGTCGACCGGCTTCTGCAACACGATGGGCACCGCCACGACGATGAACTCGCTGTGCGAGGCGCTGGGCATGTCGCTGCCCGGATCGGCGGCGATCCCAGCGCCGTACCGCGACCGCCAGCAATGCGCGTGGGAGACGGGCCGCCGCATCGTCGAGATGGTGCGCGCCGACCGCAAGCCGTCCGACATCCTGACGCGCGACGCCTTCCTGAACGCCGTCCGCGTCAATTCGGCGATCGGCGGGTCGACCAACGCCCCCATCCACCTGAACGCCATCGCGCGCCATGTCGGCGTCGAGCTGACGCTGGAGGATTGGGAGCGGCACGGGGCCGGCGTGCCGCTGCTCGTCGACCTGCAACCGGCGGGGAAGTATCTGGGCGAGGATTACTACCGCGCGGGCGGCGTGCCCGCCGTCATGGGGGCGCTGATCGAGCGCGACCTGATCTTCGGCGACGCGATGACCGCCAACGGCCTGACGGTCGCGGAGAACTACACGGGCCGCCGCAGCCTCGACGACGACGTGATCCGGCCATTCGACCGGCCGCTCAAGGACCATGCGGGCCTCACCGTCCTGCGCGGCAACCTGTTCGGCTCGGCGGTGATGAAGCTGTCGGTCATCTCGCCCGAGTTCCGCGCGCGCTACCTGTCCGACCCCGCCAGCCCCGACGCGTTCGAGGGCCGCGTCGTCGTGTTCGACGGGCCCGAGGACTACCACGCGCGCATCGACAGCCCCGACCTGGGCGTCGACGACCGCACGATCCTGGTGATCCGGGGGGCCGGGCCGATCGGCTATCCGGGCGGCGCGGAGGTGGTCAACATGCGCCCGCCCGCCGCCCTCATCCAGGCGGGCGTCCACGCGCTCCCGTGCCTGGGCGACGGGCGGCAATCGGGGACGAGCGGCAGCCCGTCGATCCTCAACGCCTCGCCCGAGGCGGCGGTGGACGGGGGCCTGGCGCTGCTGGTCACGGGCGACCGGGTGCGGATCGACCTCAACGCCCGCCGCGTCGACCTGCTGGCGGACGAGGCCGAGATCGCGCGCCGCCGCGCCGCGCTCACGGAGGCGGGCGGCTACAAGTCGCCCGCCTCGCAGACGCCGTGGCAGGAGATCCAACGTGGGCTGGTCGGGCAGTTCGAGACGGGCGCGGTGCTCGAGCCCGCGGTCGGGTACCAGCGCATCGCCCAGACCAAGGGGCTGCCGCGCGACAGTCATTGAGCACCGGCACGGGCGACGAACGCCCGGCCGCAAGGGAGAGTAGGATGACGGGCAGGTTTCTTTTCGGACTGCTGATGGGGATAGGGGTGATGATCGCGACTCCGGCGGCGGCGGCCACCGCCAAGCGGTCGAGCTTCGGCACGCTTCCCGACGGGCGCGAGGTCGCGGCGGTGACGCTGAGCAACGGCCAGGGCATGTCCGCCGTGCTGATCGCCTACGGCGCGGCGATCCAGTCGGTGATCCTGCCCGACCGGACGGGCAAGCCCGCCGACATCGCGATCGGCCATGCGAGCCTCGCCGAGTATCTGGCCAAGCCGCAATATTTCGGGGCCACCGTCGGCCGTTTCGCCAACCGCCTCGCGCTCGGCCGCTTCACGCTGGACGGGCGGAGCTTTCAGACGCCCGTCAATAACGGCCCCAACGCGCTCCATGGCGGCACGCAAGGGTTCGACAAGGTGTTGTGGACCGTGCGGGACGTGAAGTCGGGCCCGACCGCGTCGGTGACGATGCGCCATGTCAGCCCCGACGGCGACCAGGGCTATCCCGGCCGGATGACGGTGGACGCGACCTACAGCCTGGACGAGCGCGACCAGCTGACGATCGAGTACCGCGCGACCACCACCAAGCCGACGATCGCCAACATCACCAACCACGCTTATTGGAACCTGTCCGGCGAGGGCGCGCCCGGCGGCGCGATGGGCCACGTCGTCACCATCCCGGCCGACAGCTTCCTCCCCACCGACGCGGGGGCGATCCCGACCGGCGAGCGCAAACCGGTCGCGGGCACCGTGTTCGATTTCCGCCGCCCCACCGCGATCGGCGCGCGCGTCCGCGACGCGTCCGACCAGCAGATCGCCTTCGGGCGCGGCTACGACCACAACTGGATCGTCGGGCGCGAGGTCACGCAGGGCCTGCACCTGATGGCGCGCGTCGAGGACCCGGTGTCGGGGCGCGGGTACGAGCTCCATTCCAACCAGCCCGGCCTGCAATTCTATTCGGGCAACTTCTTCGACGCGACCAGCGTGGGCAAGGACCGCCGCCTCCACCGCATGGGCGACGCGATCGTCATGGAGCCGCAATTGTTCCCCGACACGCCCAACCAGCAGGGTTTCCCGTCGGCCAGGCTGAACCCCGGCCAGACCTACCGCAACGTCATGGTCTACCGCTTCACGACCGGCCGCTGACCCGTCGTCCCCCAGGAGTCTTCGCGCATGAACTTCAAGCTGTCCCTGATCCTCGCCGCCTCCGCGCTGACGATCGCCGCGCCCGCCCAGGCGCGCGACCAGTGGACCAGACCCGCCGCCAACGGCTGGTACGCCGGCCAGCCCTGGCTGGTGGGCGCGAACTACAACCCCGCCACCGCGATCAACCAGTTCGAGATGTGGCAGGCCGACAGCTTCGACCCCGCCACCATCGACAAGGAACTCGGCTGGGCGCGCGGCATCGGCATGAACACCATGCGCGTCTATCTCCACAACATGCTGTGGGAGAACGACCCGGAGGGCCTGAAGCGCCGCATGGACCAGTTCCTGACCATCGCCGCCAAGCACAATATCCGCCCGATGTTCGTGCTGTTCGACAGCTGCTGGGACCCGAACCCCGTCGCCGGCCCGCAGCGCCCGCCGATCCCCGGCGTCCATAATAGCGGCTGGATGCAGGCCCCCGGCGGCGCGCGCCTGGCGGACCGCAGCCAGCACGGGAAACTCGAAGCCTACGTCAAGGACATCGTCGGCCACTTCCGGAACGACCGCCGGATCGTCGCCTGGGACGTGTGGAACGAGCCCAACAACGACGGCGGCGGCAATTACGCGCCCACCCCCGACAAGAAGCGCCTCGTGGCCGCCCTGCTCGGCCGCATGTTCGACGCGGCGCAAGGCGCCGACCCCGTCCAGCCGCTGACGTCGGGCCTGTGGATCGGCGAGAACTGGGACCAGCAGTCCAAGCTCGACGCCGTGGAGCGCATCCAGGTCGCCCGCTCCGACATCATGTCGTTCCACGATTACAACTGGCCCGAGCAGTTCGAGCGCCGCGCGCGCCAGATGCAGACCTACGGCCGCCCCGTGCTGTGCACCGAATACATGGCGCGCGGCAACGGATCGACCTTCGACGGGTCGCTGCCGATCGGCAAGCGCATGAACATCGCCATGATCAACTGGGGCTTCGTCGACGGCAAGTCGCAGACGCGCCTGCCCTGGGACTCGTGGAAGAAGCCTTACACGATGGAGGAACCCACCATCTGGTTCCACGAGGTGTTCCGCGCCGACGGCACCCCCTACCGCACCGCCGAGACCGACCTGATCCGCCGTCTCGCCGCCGCGCCCAAGGGCGTGGTCCCGTCCGCGCCGTCGATGGCGCGGACGGGGGCGGTGGCGAACAGAACGGCGCGTCGCTAGATCCCGGTTTTCCCGGGAGATGGCGTTTGCTTAGATGGATGACGGCCGCCGCGCTCGGCTTGTGCGCGCCGGCGCAGGCCGACGAACTGCAGGACCGCGTGCTGGCGGGCGCGCGCGCCGTCCGCGCGGACTCGCACGTGTTCCGCCGCACGCTGGCCATCGAGCGGACGGGCGCGCCGCGCCAGGTCCGCGTCGAGGAGCACGACCCGCGCCGCCCGCCCGCCCAGCGCTGGTCGCTCGTCTCGGTCGACGGCCGCGCGCCGACGCCAAAGGAGGCGGCGGACGCGCGCAAGCAGAAACGCGGACCCGTCCCGTCCTACGCCGACCTGGCGCGCTGGTTCGGCGGCCCCGCGACGCGCGTCCCCGCCGCGCCGGGCTACGCCGCCTACCGCTTCGCCCGCCTGCCCAAGGGCGCGCTGAAACTTGGGCCCTTCGACGCGTCGCCCAACATGACGGCGGAGGCGGTGGTGAACCTGCGGGGACCCCAGCCGTTCGTCGAGCGGGTGCGCTGGACCGCGGCCAAGCCGTTCCGGATGATGCTCGTCGCCTCGGTCAAGAGCATGTCGATCACCGGCGGCTACCGCCTGCTGCCGAACGGCTACCCGGTCCCGCAGGCGCTCGGCAGCGACACGTCCGGCTCGCTGCTCGGCCGGTCGGGCCGGTTGCGGACGGCGGCGACCTACG
The DNA here is from genome assembly GCA_964243325.1 of uncultured Sphingomonas sp. Classification (GTDB taxonomy): domain Bacteria; phylum Pseudomonadota; class Alphaproteobacteria; order Sphingomonadales; family Sphingomonadaceae; genus Sphingomonas. The sequence continues at coordinate 7,622 of CAXTFF010000035.1, read as the reverse complement.
CCGACTTCCGCCCGGTGCGGTAGCGGGCTCCGTCCCGTCCGAGCCCGCGCCGCCGACCCGCACGGTTCCTTGCCCGGCCATGATGGAGGGCCTAGATGGACCGGGATGGCGATCCGCTCTCCTGGCCCGATCCGCCTCCGCACGGTCGCGCTGCTGCTGCTGCTCGCGGCGTTGCTGCTGCGGGTCGGGCCGTTCTGCGAGGTGGCGGCGACGGCCGCCGGCATGACGCCGGCGGCGATGGCGGGCTGCGGGGAGAAGCCGACCGTTCCGGCCGGAAAGACCACGGCCGCGCATTGCGCGACGGCCTCGTGCGTCGCGCTCATGGCCCCGGCCGCCGGCCTCGCGGCGCCGATGCTCCACGCGGCGCCGGCCGTTCCGCCGTCGGACGCCGCCGGGCGCGACGGTCTCGATCCGGCTCCGGCCACGCCCCCTCCGCGACCGGCGTGACCTCGCCTTGAACCACCCCATCCGATCCCGGAGACGATCATGACCAGATTGAAGCTCATCGGCGCGGCCTTCGCGCTTTCCCTGTCGACGGCGGCGACCGCCGTGGCGGCCGATTGCTGCCGCGACATGGCGTGCTGCAAGGAGGGCGCGGACTGCTGCGGCCGCGTCGGCGGCGGGACCGGCGACCATGCCGGCCATGCGGGCGCGACGCGCCGCCGCTAGGACCGGGGCGGGGGCGGGCGACCGCCCCCGTCTGGTTTCGATCCGCGACCCGGGACCGTCGCGGCCGAGGCACGCTCCGGGCAACGCCATGGTTCCGCCCCGCTACCCCGCCGCCTCCGCGCGCGCCATGAGCGCCAGCACGTCGGCGATGATCCTGCGCATCGCCGCGCGCGCGGCGTCCGGGTCGCGCGCGGCGATCGCGGCGAGCACCGCCCCGTGGTCGACGATGCTCGCCGAATGGCCCGTCAGCCGGTTGGTGAAGCGGATGGATGTGCGCAGCGCCGTCGTCACCACGTCGCGGAACTGGGCGTAGAACGGGTTGTGCGACGCCCGCAGGACCGCGACGTGGAAGTCGATATCGGCCTCCAGTATGTCGTCCTCGCCCCGGTCGGCCGCCGCCATCCGGTCGAGCCCGCCGCGGATGTCGGCCAGGTCGCCCGCGTCCGCATGGCGCGCCGCCAGCGCGGCGGCCTCCGGCTCGATGGCGATGCGCAGCTCGTTGAAATGCTGGAGCAGCTCCACCGAGAATTTCCGGTCGAGCAGCCAGCGCAGCACGTCGGGGTCGAACAGGTTCCACGACGTCGTCGCCTGCACCACGGTGCCCTGGCGCGGGCGCGCGCTGAGCAGGCCCTTGGCGGTCAGCATCTTGACCGCCTCGCGCGTCACCGACCGGCTGACGCCGTGCTGCCGGGCCAGCTCGCCCTCCGTCGGGAAGCCCAGCCGCTCGAACCGCCCGCCCACGATCGCGCGGCCCAGGCTGTCGAGCAGCCCGTAGGTCAGGTTGCGCCCCAGCCCCCCGCGCACGTCGCCGGGCCGGTAGTCGTCGTGATGCGCGTCGCCCATGATCCCCCGGCCGCAAGGGCTTGAGCCCGCGCGCCGGTGTAGCATCGGCCGGGACGCGGGCAAGCCGGATCGAACGCGCTTGTCCGCGGCCGGGCGCGCGGCGTAACGATGTGGCGTGCCGCCGGAGGAGCCCCGTCCCATGACCCTGCGCAGCCTGCTGCTCCTGTCGCTGCTCGGGGCCGCCCAGCCCCAGCCCCAGCCCCAGCCCCACCCCCAGCCTCAGCCCCGGGCCCGGCCGACCGAGCCGCGCAACCCGGTGATCGTCGGCGCGGACCCGCATCTGGCGGTCGTGTGCGACGGCTGGTGGCTCTACCCCACGAACGCGACCGATCCGGCCGACGGTTTCCAGGCGACGCGCTTCTACGCCTATTCCTCGCGCGACCTGCGGCGCTGGACCCGCTCCGCCCCGCTCCTCGACATGGCCGACATCGCCTGGATCGACGACGACGGGGCTCCCAGGCATTATCTGTGGGCCCCCTCGCTCGCGCAGGCGAACGGCCGCTATTACCTGTATTATTCCGTCGGCCCGCAGAACCCGACGCCCAGCCGCATCGGCGTGGCCGTGTCCGACCGCCCCGGCGGCCCGTTCCGCGACAGCGGCCGCCCGCTGCTGACGGGGGGCGGGGGGTTCGAGGCGATCGACCCGGTGGTGTTCGTCGATCCGGCGAGCGGCAGACCCTACCTGTACGCCGGCGGCAGCGCGGGCGCGCGCCTACGCGTCTTCGAACTGAAGCCGACCATGACCGCGACCCTGCGCGAGATCCCCGTCGCCACCCCCCGCCTGTTCACCGAGGGGCCGTTCGTCCACGTCCGGAACGGCACCTACTACCTGTCCTACAGCCACGGCCGCTGGAACGACGCGAGCTATTCGGTCCATTACGCCACCGGCCGCTCGCCCGAGGGTCCCTGGACCTACCGCGGCCCCATCCTGACCAGCGACGCCACGCGCAAGGGCCCCGGCCACCATTCGATCGTCCGCAATCCCACAAGCGGCGCCTGGTTCATCGCCTATCACCGCTGGGACCGCGCGGGGGAGGCCGGCCCGTTCCGCGGAGAGCGCGTCACCGCCGTCCAGCCGCTCCATCACGATCGCCGGGGAGCCTTGCGCGCGATCCGCATGACGAACGCCGCCCCGCCGCCCGCGCCGATCGCCGCGCCCGCCTGCTGACGGGCGCTCGGGTCCATGTTGCCGAAAAGCTACAGGGCGGCACTTATGCGATAAATACGCTTTCCTTAACCGGGCCGCTCGTCCAAGATCGCCCGCGACATCACGAAGCGGCCGAACGGGGGTCTCACCCCGTCGTCGCTGACGAAAAGGGGGAGGATCGCATGAACCGCAAGACGGGCCTTTACGCCACCAGTTCGCTCGCGGCGCTGCTGCTGAGCGCCGCCCCGGCCCACGCGCGGATGGGAGGCCAGGCGGGGGCCGCGCCCGTCGATCCGCAGGCCGCCGGGACCCAGGCCGCCAAAGGCCAGACCCGCGAGGAGCCGACCGACGCCGAACAGTCCGCCAGCCCTCCCGGGGCCGCCGACGTCGCGCTGCCCACCCCCGGCGACACCGCCGACGCGGGCGAGGACATCGTCGTCACCGGCCTGCGCCGCTCCGTCGAGTCGTCCCAGGCGATCAAGCGCGATTCCGACCAGTTCGTCGACGCGATCGTCGCCAACGACATCGGCAAGCTGCCCGACCTGACCGCGTCGGCGGCGCTGGCCCGCATCACGGGCGTCCAGGTCAACCGTGCGGCGGGCGAGGCGGCGCAGGTCCAGGTGCGCGGCCTGCCCGACATCACCACCACCTATAACGGCCGCGAGATCTTCACCGCCGAGAACCGCAACGTCGCCATCCAGGACTTCCCGGCCGGTTCGGTCGCCGCGCTGGAGGTGTTCAAGTCCTCCACCGCCAACCTGATCGAGGGCGGCGTCGGCGGCCAGGTCAACGTCCGCTCGCGCCGGCCGTTCGATTTCGAGGGTTTCGAGGCGTCCGGCGCGGCCAACGGCGTCTATACGGACCAGGCGGGCAAGTTCGGCTATAACGGCAACTTCCTCGTCTCGAACCGGTGGGATACCGGCATCGGCGAGATCGGCGTGCTCGTGAACGCCGCCTACACCCAGCTGACCCACCTCGACGCGACGCGCGAGCAGAGCTTCGTGATCGGCCCGCCGCCCGAACTCGCGGCGACCACGCCCTTCGCCTATCCGGACGGGCAGGCGATCTTCTACGGGTCGGGCAAGCGTTGGCGTCCGTCCGCGACCGCGACCATCCAGTGGAAGCCGACTCCCGAGCTCGAGATCTACGCCGACGGCTTGTTCCAGGGTTTCCGCAGCCGCGACGAGAACCGCTACCTGTTCTCGCCGCTGTTCGGCGGCGGGATCGATTTCACGAACGTCCAACTCCAGGAGAACGGTCGCCAGGCGCAAAGCCTGACCGCCAGCGGAGGCTTGCGCCCCGAAGGCTTCACGGGCGCGGTCAAGGCCAAGACCGACACCTATCAAGGCGCGGTCGGCGCGATCTATAAGAACAACGGGCTCCGCATATCGGGCGACGTCGCCTACACCGACACCACGTTCGAGCTGACGTCGTACAATATCGATCATAATTTCGCATCGACGCCGATCCGCGACGTCAATTTCGACGTTCCGCGCGGCGACGGCGGGCCGGAGTTCAACTTCCGCGACTTCAACGGCGCGGACCCGAACAATTACATCTTCCGCGGGCTGTTCCAGGAGAACCTTCGAGGCGCCGGCGACGACGTGCAGGCGCGGCTCGATGTGGAATACGATACGGGATTCGAGTTCCTGCCGCGCATCCAGTTCGGCGGGCGCTTCAACGATCGCGACGCCCTTCGCCGGCGCGGCGACCGCTACCAGTATGTCGAGCCGCAAGGCATCCGCTTTCCCTCGCTCCCGCTCCAGTACGAAAACGTGACCCCGGGCTTCGCGTATGACAGCATCCAGCCGTTCCGCACCTTCGTTCAGCCGACCTTCGGCAGCATCCGCCGGAACATCGGCGCGCTGCGCACCATCGTCGGCCTGCCGGCAGGCGATCCGCCCTTCGACCCCGTGCAGGCGTACGACGCCGACGAGAAGGCGTACGCCGCCTATGGTCAGATCAAATACGCGTTCGATCCGGGCCTGCCGATCGACGGCCTGATCGGCCTTCGCGCGGTCAGGACGGAAACCACGGTGGCGGGCACGTCACGCATCGACCAGGGCGCGGCGGGCGTCACGTTCGTCCCGGTCCAGCAGACGAACAAGTTCACCGACTACCTGCCCAACGCCTCGCTGCGCGCGTCGCTGACCGACAAGCTCCAGCTTCGCCTGGCCTATACCCAGACCCGGACGCGGCCCAACTTCATCGACCTCAATCCATCGGTCCGACTCGATCCGCCGCCGGGCGCCTGCCTGGTCAATCCCACCGATCCGACGTCCGGGCCGACCAGCCCCAATTGCATCCGCAACATCAACAGCGGCAACGCCGATCTGCGACCGCTGCAATCGACGAATTACGACCTGTCGCTGGAATGGTATTTCGCCAAGGCGGGCTCGCTGACCGGCGCGTTGTTCCGCCGCGAGGTGAACGGCTTCATCGCCGGGGGGCCGACGCCCGTCGCGTTCGACACGGCGCTCGGCAGCAATCTTCGCTTCAACCGGCCGCAGAACGGCGGCGATGGCAGGATCAACGGCGCGGAGGCCGCGTTGGCGGCGTTCCTCGATTTCGGCGGCATCCCCGAATGGGCGCGCGGCTTCGGCGTCCAGGCCAACTACACCTACATCGACGCCAAGGCCGAACTGGCCCCGATCCTGTCCGACCCGACGGTCGGCGGTGCGGGCACGCTCGGCGGCCGACAGCGGTTGGTCGGCGTGTCCAAGCACTCCTACAACCTCGTGGCGCTGTACGAACGGCCCAAGGTGTCGGCGCGCATCGCGTATAATTACCGCTCGAACTTCATCGACGGCTATTTCCGTTCCTTCTACCTGCCGACATTGTCGGACGGGCCGGTGTTGCCGCTGATCCATGAAGGGCTGGGCATCCTCGACTTCTCGGCCAACGTCACGCCTGTCGAGAATATCACGATCCAGTTCGACGTTTCGAACATCCTGGGCACCGCGCGCAAGCTGACCCGCCCCTACCTGACCCCGGACGGCGACACCTTCCCGCGCCAGGTCATCTATCTCGAGCGGGTGTTCTCGCTCGGCGTGCGCTTCCGGCTCTGACCTGGAAATCCGGCGGGCGGCCACCGGGGCCGCCCGCCGGATGGGGCGACACCGCATGACCTTCGACATCCGCATCGTCCCGCGCCCGGAACGCGACCGGCTCGGCGAGGGGTTGTTCTGGTCGGCGCGCGAAGGCGCGCTCTATTGGACCGACATCCTCGCGCCCGCGCTCAACCGGCTGTCGCTCGGGGACGGCGCGGTGACGCGCTGGCCGATGCCCGACATGATCGGCTGGGTGATCGAACGCGCGCACGCGCCCGGCTTCGTCGCCGGCTTCCGGAGCGGGTTCGCCGAGCTCACGCTCGATCCCGTCCGGGTGACGCCGATCGCCGATCCCGAACCCGACCTGCCCGGCAACCGCCTGAACGACGCCAAGGCCGACCGGCACGGCCATGTATGGGCGGGCACCATGCCGGTCGGCGCGGACCGGCCAAGCGGCTCGCTCTACCGGTTGCATGCCGACCGCACCGTCGGCCGGGTCGACACCGGCTACACCGTCGCCAACGGCCCGGCGATCAGCCCGGACGGCCGCTGGCTCTACCACACCGACACCGTGCCTGGCGTCGTCTACCGCTTCGCGCTCGACGCGGACGGCGTCCGCGACCGCGAGCCGTTCCTCCGATTCGAGCCCGGCTGGGGCCGCCCCGACGGCATGACCGTCGACGCGGACGGCGGCCTGTGGGTCGCGCATTGGGGCGGATCGCGCGTCAGCCGCTTCACCCCGGACGGCGCGCTCGACCGGTCGATCCCGCTCCCCGCGTCCCAGATCACCAACGTCTGCTTCGCGGGCGAAGGGCTGGACCGCATGTTCGTCACCTCCGCCGCCGACGGCGCGGAGGCCGAGCCCCATGCCGGCGCGCTGTTCGAACTCGACCCCGGCGTCCACGGCCTCCCGCCGCACCTATTCGCCGGGTAAAGCTCGTCCGATCCGACCGTCACACCGGCTGGAAAGTCTGGTTCTCGTCGGCCATTATAGCGACCTCGCTCAATTGCGAAGCTGTCCTCGCCCAAGAACCGCTGTCTATAGTTTCGACAAAGGCTCGGTCGGCCGTGCTGACCTCGCGGACCGGAGCCAGGCCGCCCCGACCGCTCCAGTAGCTCAGCCAGCGCGAGACGCCCCATAAGGTCGTACGCCGCCCCGATCGCACCGGGACAACCTTGGTGTAGGCGAGGAGTTTCCATGTCGAACCCTTCTCCGGGTTCCAGAACATCAGCGCGTTGGGAAGAAGTGCGGGAAGGTAATCGTCTTCCGTCCTGACGATCAATGTGCGGCGCGCCGGTTGGAACTCGCCGTCCCGTTCGGCCTTTCCGTAACTTCTTTCCTCTTCCTCCACTTCCTCGGGTTCCAAGCCTTCGCATTCACCGAGAAAGAGCGTGTCGTGAAATAACTCGGGATAGCTCGTTACTAGGTTTCAAACTCAATCAGCGGCTTGAGGTTGATCGCGTTTGCTGATTCAGCGTGGTTTGGATCATGGGAGGTGCGAGGATGGCGCTGTTCTGGTTGTCGGACGAGGCTTGGGCAGCAATCGAGCCGCATCTGCCGAAGAACCAGCCCGGGGCAAGGCGGGTGGACGACCGACGGGTGATCTCGGGCATCCTGCACGTGCTGAAGGTGGGTTGCCGCTGGTGCGACTGCCCGGCCGAGTACGGGCCATCGACGACGGTGTACAACCGCTTCAACCGGTGGTCGCACCGGGGCTTCTGGCTCAAGCTGCTCGACGCGCTGGTAGGTGCCGGCGCGGTGACCAAAAGCACTGCGATCGACAGCACCTACGTCAAAGCTCAGCGCGCGGCATTCGGCGCAAAAGGGGGCGCTCGGCGCAAGCAATCGGTCGCTCGCGCGGCGGCTGGACGACCAAGGTCCACGCGCTCACCGACGTCGTCGGCCGCCCCTA